>JBIIFQ010000019.1:0-11115 GCA_044237235.1 Rickettsiales bacterium | reverse complement strand
GAAATTAACGGCATCGAAATTGTGCGTCGACTTCTCGATTTTATCGAGATTGATAAAATATGCGGAACGCTTATCGCCATTCCGATCGTTAATATTTTTGGTTTTAATGATCATTCGCGCTATTTGCCGGATCGACGCGATTTAAATCGCTGTTTTCCGGGAATTAAAAATGGCTCTTTGGCATCGCAACTCGCTTATAAATTTATGCAAGAAATTGTATTAAAATCCGATTACGGAATTGATATTCACAGCGGTTCTTTTCATCGTTCAAATTATCCTCAAGTCCGCACCAATATCGATGATGAAACTAATTTTGAATTAGCTAAAGTTTTTAATGCGCCTGCGATTATTAACTCAAATTTACGCGACGGATCGCTTAGAAGTGCGGGGACGCAAGCCAATATTCCCATAATTTTATATGAAGCGGGTGAGATTTTACGTTTTGATGAAAACGCGATTGAAACCGGATTAAATGGCATTTTAAATGTCATGAAAAAAATTGGCATGATTGATGAAGCTCCGAAAAATGAAGAGCAAAAAATATTTGTGGCTCTATCGAGTTCTTGGCTTCGCGCCTCACAAAGTGGAGTTTTTATTGCTGAAATAAAGCTTGGTGAGATGGTGCAAAAAGGTCAAATTATTGGTTCGATTTCCAATCCATTTGGTGATAATAAAGTTGAAATTCGAGCGAGTGAAGATGGTATGGTGATCGGTTTAACCATGATGCCTTTAGTCAATAAGGGAGATGCTCTACTTCATATCGCTTCGCAAAAAAATCAAATCTATGATGAAAAATTTTTGGTTAATGACAATATTAATTTAACTTTGGATTAATAGATTATTTCCAAATTTTAAATGATGAAAATGAAATTTATTATCTTGTCGTTCTAAAGAAAAATGATGGAAAATACTTATAAGTTTTAAAATTAACTTTAGGCGGGATAAAGCGAGTTTTTTGGACCTAATGAATTATTGGCGAATATGTCATCGAAATATCCAAATTTTTAAAACCTCCGTTAAGGCTGAATTAAAATTTTATCGTCCTTGGGTAATGGTTAGAAAAATTTAAGCCTATCTCGGAATATAATCAATCGACATTAGAGAGCCTTTGACCGGTGATTTTTTTTCAACATTATAATAGACATTTAAATCTTTCAGAATTATATCCATTTGAGCGGTTTTATTGCCCGAATCCTTGGTGTCGTAAGTAATAATTTGAATGTCATAATCTTTGATGTAAATTTGAATATAACTAAAATCTTTTGGATCAAAAAAACTTGGTAAATCGCTTTTTATGATGTAAAAATTACGAATTATATTTTCATTATAAAGATTATTCCAACTCACTTTTATAGTTCCAAAAAAATCTTGTGAATCATTGACAATAAAAGATCTACCTTGAGTTAATCCCGGATTTAATTGCGGGAGATTTAAAGTTTGTCGAGGAAATTTTATTGCAATATTTTTTACAATATTTGAACTTAAATTACTTACATAAATTGTCGGACTTTCTTTCGGAAAGCTTGAACAAGATGAGAATAAAAAAAGTAAAAAAATAACTAAATTTTTCATTTATCTTTTATTGAGTTTGCCTTAAAAAGCTCGCGCGTTTTAATGGCTTTAGCAAAACGCGAAAGAGCAAAAATGTAACTATAAATTATGCCATCAAGACCATAAATAAAATAACGACGAACAATGAAGGCTTTAAGAAAACCAACGGTCGGCGCCAAAAAAACTTTTAAATAAGATGGGCATTTGCCTTTGGCGAAAGCATCTTGTGCTTGCATCGAAGAATATGAATTTATTTTTTCTAACCAATGTGAAAAACTGCGAAAAGATTGATGAAAAATAATATTTTTTAATTGTAAAATTTTTAAATTATCGGAAGATTTTAATTCAACCGAATCATGAACTGCGCTATTTTTAAAGCCCGCAACATCTTTGCGATAAAGGCGAAATTGATTATAAAAATAGGCTAATTTTTTAGGACGCTCTTCAAAGCGAAATTTATTAACAATTTTGATTTTAAATCCCGCCACATTTTCAGCAATTTTTTGACTAAAAATATTTATAATTTCTTGTGATAATTCCGGCGAAACTTCTTCATCGGCATCGATATTTAATATCCAATTATTGCGACATTTTTGTTCGCCAAAAATTTTTTGTTGACCATAACCATTCCATTGATTGAAATAAACTTGTGCTCCGGCGGATTGGCTTAATTCAACGGTTTTATCAACACTTCCCGAATCGATTACCAAAATTTCATCGGCAAAATTTTTGACCGCATTAATAATTTTTTCAATGCGATCTTCTTCATTTTTGGTAATTATAAAAACTGAAATTGGGAGCATAAATTCTATTGATTTAATTTTATAAACAGACTATATTTTTTAAAAATATATTCAATTTATTTTTTCAAATAAATTTTACCAAACTAACTTATGAAAAATAACTCAAAGAAAAAAATTATTGTTTTAGTATCCGCCGTTCTATTGATTGGTTTCGGAGCTCTAGTTGTAAATAATTATAAAACTAAAACTTCATTTAAATATGCGAGCCAAAGTGCCGAAGAATTAAAGCCTGAGCAAAACCCGCAAGATCCCGTAAATAAAGCGGTGATTGATGATGCCAAAAACCAAGAAGAAGCGCGTAAAAACAGTGAATTATTAAAAATTTTACCCGAAGATTATGTTCTCGGTGATAAAAATGCGCCCGTCGTTTTTATAGAATATGCTTCTCTCTCTTGCCCGCATTGCGCTTCTTTCGTGCGTGAAGCTTTTGAAAAAATCAAAACTGAATATGTTGATAACGGCAAAGTTGCTTTTATTTTTAGAAATTTTCCATTGAATCACCCCGCCCTCGCTGGTGCCATGGTGAGTGAATGTGCTGCTAAAAATAGTCAAAATCCGAGTGAAAAATATTATAGTGCTACCAAAATTTTATTCAAAACTCAAGATAATTGGGCGTTTGATCAAAAATTTATTGAAAAACTTGAAGCAATTTTCAAACTTGATGGCATGAGCTCGGAAACTTTCAATGCTTGCGTCAACGATAAATCTTTGCAAGAGAAAATTTTAAAACATCGCATGGAAGTTGCTAAATCACTTTTCATAAAATCGACGCCAAGTTTTTTTGTTAATGGCGAAATTTCCGAAGGTTATGTTGATTATGTAACTCTCAAAAAACTTATCGATAAAAAATTAGAAGAGGCTAAAAAATAATTAATGAGCGAAAAAATATCGATTCACAATCTCGTCAAAAATTTTGGCGATAAAGAAGTCTTGTGCGGAATAGATTTGCAAGTTAATAAAGGTGAGTCTTTAGTTGTTCTCGGCGGTTCGGGAAGCGGTAAATCGGTGTTAA
Source organism: Rickettsiales bacterium (assembly GCA_044237235.1). Classification (GTDB taxonomy): domain Bacteria; phylum Pseudomonadota; class Alphaproteobacteria; order Rickettsiales; family UBA1997; genus CAILUF01. The sequence continues at coordinate 7,749 of JBIIFQ010000019.1, read as the reverse complement.
TCAAAATCATTTCGACATTAATTTCGCCAACCTCGGGAAGCATTAAAATTGATGGTAAAGAAGTTTCCAATATCAATGAAAAAGAGCGCGATAAATTAATGGAAAAATTTGGATTTCTATTTCAAGGTGGCGCACTTTTTGATTCGCTTTCGGTTTGGGAAAATGTGGCTTTTCGTTTAGTGCATCATCAAAAAATGCCAAAAATTGACGCCAAAAAAATTGCCATTGCCAAACTTAACGCGGTTGGATTAAGTGAAAAAACCGCAGATTTATTACCTTCGGAGCTTTCGGGCGGAATGCAAAAACGTGTTTCTTTAGCGCGCGCAATCGCCACTAATCCTGAAATAATTTTCTTTGATGAGCCAACCACGGGGCTTGATCCAATAATGGCGGATGTCATCAATAATTTAATTATCGCCAACTCCAAAGAGCTCGGTGCCACGACCATCACCATCACTCACGACATGCATTCGGCACGCAAAATTTCCGACAAAGTCGCCATGCTTTACGAAGGCAAAATAATTTGGTGCGATTCAATTAAAAATCTCGACAATTCTAACAATCCCTTTGTTGATCAATTCATTAATGGTCGCGCCGAAGGACCGATTAATTTTTTGAAGAAATAATTTTTTCGTAAAAACTAGTCAATTTTTTAAGATTAAATTTAACAAAAAGCTTTTAAAATTTTTTTTGATATGAAAGATGTCGTGGGAAAAGTGGTGCCTAGAGACGGAATCGAACCGCCGACACAAGGATTTTCAGTCCTTTGCTCTACCGACTGAGCTATCTAGGCAAATGTTGAAACTATATTAAAAAACTTAGTTTTAAATGCAATTAAATATTTTTTTAAATGCATTTTTTTAAAAATTTATGGTCTTGTTAAAAAATTAAACTCTTATAAAATCACAAAATTAAAATTATTTCAATTTAAATAAGTTTATGGAAAATTTGACCGATTATTCTTTTTATGTGACGCTCGCTTATTTGATTACGGGGCTAATATCTTTTGCCTATATTACAAAAATTCTTATTAATTTTTTTACTTTAAGAAAAACTTTAAATAATGTTCAAAAAAAATCTTAATCATAAGCAAAAAAGATCGATATTTGTGGCGGGAATTTTTATTATATCGATCACTTCGCTGATTTTTATTTTAACTAATTTTCAAAATAATATTGTCTTTTTTTTCTCACCTTCGGAAATTGATAAAATTCGCTCAAGCTTATCTAGCGTTAGGGTTGGTGGCATGATAAAAAAAGATTCAATTAAAAAAATTGATGCTTTAACCACCGAATTTGTGATTACTGATTATAAAAATGATTTAGAAATTAATTATCGTGGAATTTTACCAGATTTATTTAGAGAAGAACAGGGAGTAGTTGCCAAGGGTAAATTAAATATTGCAGAAAATAAATTTTATTCGAATGAATTGTTGGTAAAGCATGATGAAAATTATATGCCACCTGAAATTGCTCAGGGATTAACTAACTTTAAATCCTTCTCGCCCGCTCGCCCTTAAATCAAGAGATTGTTAGCTCAAAGACGACTCGCGACAATTTAAAGAAAATTATAAAATTTATGTTATTAAATTTAATGATTTTAATTTTTTTGTTAAAATTTCGTTAAATAATTCTTTGTTGCTAAGATGGGGGGCGTGTCCGCAATTATCAAAAATATGCAATTCAAAATCATTAATTCTATCGGCGAAATATTTTGATTGAGAACTGTGAACCACCATATCGCCCGCACCTACGTAAAAAAGGGTTGTTGGCATGTTTGTAAAATCAAAATCGAAACAAGAAAAATCTTTTAACTCTTGAAGCCAAATTAATAATTTTTGATGGTTTTCATCGCTAATTTCAAGATTTTTCATAATTTGCGATTTATTCTTATCGTTCATTATCGATAAAATTGAAAATTTTTTTAAAGTAGCGTCGGGGGCTTGCGAAAGGTTATTAAAAAATTCATTATAAGTTTTTAGCGACATACCAGCTTGAATTCTACTATCTTTCACCATTTGAAATGGAGGTGCAATTAGAACTAATAATTTTGGAGTAAAAATTTTGTTTTGAATTAAGCGCAGAGCGATCTGTCCACCTAGGCTCCAGCCAATTATGACATCTGGATTGGAGGGGAATTCTAGCGAATCTTTAAATTTTAAAAAGCCCTCAAATAAAGAGTAATTCAATGATGAAATATTTAATTTTTGTAAAATATTTTCAGAAAAACTCGATTCGAGAGATTTAAAATTTTGACCCCAACCAGATAAACAAAGGATTGATTTCAATTTGGTTAAGTTTGTTTATTCTTGAGTATTTTTGCTTTCGGTGCCGAAATCAAAATCAAATTTGCTTTTAAATTTATTAACTCTTTCGTTATTAGCGTTAATAAATCCTTGATTTTTATTATCTTGCCACGCTGGGTGATTTTTTGGATCAGCGTCAAGAGTAAGTGTGCTACCCTCTTTTCCCCAACTCGTAAGAATCTGGAATTTTGATCCATCGGTCATTACAACATTTACTAAATGTTGTTTAGGATTAACGCCCTCTAAAGGAGCTTTTTGTGTTTTTGCTACTGACATTGATTTGTAAATAATTGATTATTCAATTTCGATATTTTAAAAATTTTGAAAAATTTTGTCAATAGCATTATATTTGACGCAAATTATATTTTCTTATTTAACACAAATTATAAGCATAAAAACAATAGCATTAAATAATATTGACATTTTTTATGTTCAGGAATATTATAGATTATCGCTTAAGTGATAATAAAAAATAAAAGCGGGACACGAAAACTCGCAAGCGATTGATGCAGATAATTATCTAAACTTATAAATTTCCGCGGTTTTATAAATCGCAATAAACAAAATTTTTAATGAAAAAATTCATATTAAGAAGAAAACTCAGAATTTTTATTGAACCCTTGTTAACAAGCTTTTCAAAGCTTTTTATTCGCTTGTTTAAATTAATATTTACCAAAAGAACAATTCTTTTTGTAACGAATCAAAAAATTCGTAGCGTAACTCTCGGACCATTCTCCCAAGCATTTTGTTACATATTTATAGCTTGGATTGCAAACCTTTTTATACAATCTTTAAACTATGATGTAATCATCAATTCCAAATCTGAGGAAATCAATAAATTAAAAGTTGCAAATTCTTATTTTGCTGATGAATTTGAAATCGTAAACGAAAAACTTAAAAAGGTTAATAAATACATTATTACCATCACTGGACAAACTCAAAATGTTAATGCTAAGCCCGAACAATTTGTTGCTCCGAAGGGGTTAGATGAGGAAAATCTGATAAAAAAAGATAAACAAACTTTAAACGCAATTAGAAATTCCCATTTTCATTTGAATTTATTTACCGAAACATCTTCGCAAAGAATTAAAACAATTGAAAAAGCTATATTAAAAACCGGTTTGAACATCAAAAAACCTAGTATCGACATTGAAAAAATTCGCAATCAAAAAATTGCCGAATATTCGTTAAACGATAAAGCGCAAATTACCAATTTGCCCAAAGGTGGTCCCGAACAAGATTTTGATGCAGAGCTAGAGAGGGCGTTATCGGAAAAAAAACTTTCAGACCCTGAATTTATCGAAAGAAAAATCGAGCAAGCTAAATTCAATAATGAAGTCGAATATTTAATAGTTTTAGAGAAGCTCACCAAAGCATTGCCTCTATCTCAGCCCATGAAAAATTATTATATTTCAAGTGGTTTTGGTTCGCGAATCGATCCAATTACTAATAGACACACCCCGCATCGTGGTCTTGATTTTGTTGGTTCGCCAAGAGAAAAAGTAATAAGTCCTTCGCCGGGAAAAGTTATTCTCGCTAGATGGTTTAGTGATTATGGAAATGCTATTGTTATTGACCACGGCTATGGTGTTACCACTAGATATGGTCATCTATCTAAAATAAAAGTTGTAGAAGGGGAAAGAATAAAAGAAGGAAAGGTAATTGGCTTACAGGGTAGCACGGGAAGAAGTACGGGAAATCATCTTCATTACGAAGTTCGCTACAGAAATGTTCCACTTAATCCAAAAAGATTTTTGGAAGCTGGAGAATTATTAATCAACAATGACAACGGAATTAAACATGTCGATATCTAATATTCGCGCGAAAATCAATCAATCAATGTCTTCTAACAATTCATCAAATGGTGGTGAGTTATTAACCAAAAAACTTGATAATTTAACAAATTTTAAATCAACCCCAACCATAATATCTAGAGATTTAAGAATTCAAGGCGAAATCTTTAGTGCTGGCGTAATTGAAATAGAAGGCAATATCACCGGAACTCTAAATGGTAATTCCATAATTCTTCGCGAAGAAGGCTCAATTAATGGTGCGGTTTTTGCTGAAAATTTTAGTATACGCGGTAAATTTGAAGGAACAATTAAGGCTAAAAATATTAGCATTGCAAGCAAGGCTCGAGTCAATGGCGAGATAGAATATGACATTCTTTCGGTTGAAGATGGAGCTTGTATCGATGGTCATTTTAAGAAAAAATAACTTAATTCAAAATATTCGCCAAGATTTTTTCTGCCACTAAATTGGCATCAACTCTAATATCGGGCACCGCAGTAATCTCAAAGTCGCGACCGATATTCAATCCGCCGACCAAATGAATTTTTGCATTATTACTTTGCACTAAAATCAAATCTTGTTTTAACAATTTTTTATCCGTCATCGATTGAATTAATGGATAATTTTTCATATTAAAATCGAAACCCAAACAATTCACCACATAATTACATTCCAAAGTCTTCTTATTGGTTTTAATTATAAATTTACCATCACTTTTTTCGATAGATTTTACCGAACTTTTAATGATTTCTAATCGATTATTTTCAATCATTTTATTAATTATTTCTAAAGACGAATTTGGAACGCGATGGCGAAAAATATTCCAATAAGGTAGCAATTTTTTTAAAAAATTTCTTTTATTTTTTTCATCGAAATTTTGCCATAAAAACTTAGTTTTACCTCGAATCGAATCAATTAAATTACGCAAATCATAATTCTGATTATCTCTTAAATATTTTCTAAATTTTAATGAAATATTAACAATTCCTGTTTTAGCATCGCTATCATCAATAAAATTTATCGAACCTTGAGAGATGTTATTATGATTAGAAAAATGCGGTTGTGGAAAATTTCCACGACGTGAAACAGCATAAATTTTTCCCGAAAAATTCTTAGCATTAAGCCCAACCAAAACATCGACAGCACTTAGCCCAGTGCCGATTATACAAATTTTATCATCAACTTTAAAATTATTTTTTTGATGAAAATTAATTGAATTTTTTGACCATAAAGGTGAAATTAATTTTTCATCATTAAGGCAATAATTTAATTTAGATTGGACAAAACTGGAGGAGAGAACAACTTCATCGGCGTCGAAAATTTGGTTTCCCGCATTAATCTTAAAGCCTTCATCAATATCGATAACATTTTTTTGAATTAATTCATGATCAATTTCTAAATCATTGGCTATTTTAAAAAAATCATTACGTAATTTTTTTAAAAATTGACCGTAAATGTTGCGAGAAATATAACCGTCAGGACCATTTTTATTATAAATTTCAGGATAATTTTCTTTTAAAAAATCTAAAAAATCATTGGGACTATCTTCAAATGGACTCATTCTTTTGGCGGGAACATTTAAAATATAATTATCATTAAAGTTGCTAAAACCCGCTCCTAGAGATTCTTCTCCGTCTTTTTCAAAAATAATAAATTTAATTTTATTTTGGGATTTTTGTGTAGAAATTTTTTTTAAAATATTACCGAAAACCATTATTCCACAAAAGCCAAAACCAATAATCGCAATCTTTTTCATAATATTTTAAATTAATTACTTTTTGATTTACGAATTTTTGTTTCTTCGGCGCGATGTTGAAATTTTTCATTAATTTTTCTTACATTACGACTTGCGGTAGTGGTAAAAAAACAGGGTAAAATTGAATGAGTAATTAACGCTAGACCAACTCCCACGAGACGGGAGCCACTCTTAAAAGCAAAAGAAAAATGTTCAAAATATTTTTCATCGGCATCGATTAAATGTTTTTTTATTGGGTTTTTTTTTGTCATAATTTATTTTTTCCAAGAAATTGCTAGAATATAAATTCAGTAAATTCTAATTTAAAAATATTTTCAACTTAAAGTTGCAAATTTTTTTATTTTATAAATTTCCGCCCGAAATTATTGCTAAAAATTTTTGATTTTTTGCTTGTGTATTATTTTTAATATATTGCGCGCAACCAGCAATTGAAAGGGCTGAAGTCGGTTCAATTTTTTCTTGAAATTCTTGTTCCAATTTTTTTTGCCAAAAAATAATTTCTTCTTCAGAAATTTCTAAAATGCCATTAAGTTTTTTTAAATAATGAAAGCAACGCGGTGCAACCTTTAAAGTTCTGGCTCCGTCGGCAATCGTGGATGGAGATTCTTCGTAACCAATAATTTTATTTTCTATAACTGATCGCGATGCGTCGTTGGCGTTTAAGGGTTCGCAACCGAAAACTTGAGCTTGTGGCGAAACAACGCTTTTAGCAATCAAACAACCTGAAATTAATCCTCCACCACCGCAGGGAGCGAAGATCGCCGACACTTCGCCAATTTCTTCGATCGCTTCTAAAGCACAAGTTCCTTGTCCCGCAATCACATCATCATTATCGGAAGGATGAATAAAAAAATAACCTTCTTGTTGTTTTTCTTCGGCTAATCGATTAGCTTCGCTTCTTTTTTCACATAAAACAACTTCGGCACCAAGTTTACGAGTGGCATCAACTTTAATTGGTGAAGTTATTTTTGCCATATAAATTATGACGGGAATATTAAATTTTTTTCCAACAAATGCCACCGCTTGAGCATGATTTCCTGAACTTTGCGCTACGATTTTTTCTGGGAAAAATCCATGTTTTTCTTTAAAAGCTAAAACTGCATTAAAAGCTCCCCGAGCTTTGAATGAGTTGGTTTCTTGACGATTATCCATCTTAAAAAAAATCTTTGCCCCTAAAAGTTCATCAATTTTTTTATTCGAAATAATTGCGGTATTTTTTATATAATTTTTAATTCTATTTTGCGCTAATAAAATATCCTGAAAATTTATTTCATTCATAATTTTAAGTTTACTTGTTGTTTTATATGCTTTAAATATTCAATAAAAAAAATAAAATTCCATAACAAAAATGAATAAAACTTCTTATAAAAAAACTAAAATCGGCGAACACACTTTAAGTTTAGAAACACAAATGATGTCATATGGCTATGATCCCTTTATGTCCGAAGGCTCGGTTAAGCCTCCAGTTTTTTTAACTTCGACCTTCGCTTTCAAAAGTGCCGAAGATGGTGCCGATTTTTTTGAAGTGGCGACCGGTAAAAAGCCTGCACCGCAATCTTCGGTTGGCGGTTTGATTTATAGTCGCATCAATCATCCAAATTTAGAAATCGTCGAAGATCGCATCGCTTTACTTGAAAATGGCGATTCTTGTGCGGTTTTTTCAAGTGGCATGGCGGCAATTAGCACAACGTTTTTGGCGATATTAAAACCCAATGATGTAATTGTTCATTCTTCACCGCTTTATGGTGGAACTGAAGGCCTAATTCGCAAAGCTTTAAAGGATTGGAATATTAATTCTTTAGAATTTACTTGCGGTTTGGATTATGAAAAAATTACGCAAGCACTTGAAGAGGGCAAAAAAATTGGACGCATCGGTGCGGTTTTTATCGAAACTCCC
>JBIIFQ010000184.1:0-3015 GCA_044237235.1 Rickettsiales bacterium | reverse complement strand
AAAGTTTTTTTTTCGGTTGCTGTTGAAAAAATTCAATTTTTTTTCCGGTTTGTAAAAAAACTTCGCAGGCTCGCAACAATTTTTGTTTATCAATAATTTTTTCATTGCCAAAATTTTCTTGAAATTTTTCATGCCCAATTTCTGCATATAAATTTTGCGCTTGCAGGCGAAATTTTTCATCAATTTCTGGAATTTCATTAATGCCATCAATCAGCTTGGAAATATACATGCCATTGCCACCAACTATTATTGGAATTTTATTTTCTTGTTGAATTTTTTCAACAATTTCGGCAACCATTTTCAACCAAATTCCTACCGAAATTTTTTGATTTGAATCTAAAATTCCGTATAAAAAATGTTCAACTTCCTTGAAATTTTCTGCAGTTGGTTGTGCCGATAAAATTGGTAAATCGCGATAAATTTGGAGCGAATCGGCGTTGATTATTGCGCCGTTATAAATTTTGGCAATTTGCATGGCGATCGCTGATTTTCCTGATGCCGTCGCTCCTGAAATAACAATAATTTTCGATTTAGACTTTAACATTTTTTAAAGCATCATAAAGTTCTTGTAACTCTTTTGGCAAAGGAATTTCAAGAGCAATTTCTTGTTTTGAAATTGGGTGCGTAAAGCCTATTTTGTAGGAATGCAAAGCTTGTCTTGAAAAATTTTCTAACAGTTTTTTTAATTTTTCATCAACATTTTTTGGCAACATTTTTCTACAAGAATTATAAGTTTGATCGCCAATAATTGAGTGTTTTTGCGACTCAAAATGAACACGGATTTGGTGAGTCCTGCCGGTTTCAAGCTTACATTCGACAAGACTGGCAAAACCGTCTAAAAAAATTTCTTTAGTATCGTAATTGGTGATCGCCACCCTGCCTGCACTTTTGCAAATCGTCATTTTTAAACGATTGCTATGATGGCGAATAATATTTTTATTAATAACTCCGCGTTTTGGATCAAAAACACCGTAAATAAATGTTAAATAATGACGTTTAATATCGCGGTCGCGAAGCATGTTGCTCAAAGCTTGATGCGTTAAATCATTTTTGGCAACAATCATTAATCCACTAGTATCTTTATCCAAGCGATGGACAATTCCCAAACGCATTTCGCCACTTACCGTCGATAATTTATCGCGATGCGAAAACAACAAACCATTAACCAAAGTATTTTCTTGATTACCCGATCCCGGATGAACAGTTAAGCCACTTGGCTTGTTAATCACCATTAAATCATTATCTTCATAAACGATTTCAAAATAAATTTCTTTGGCCTTGAGATGCGAGGGCTCTAGGTCGGGAACTTCAACCACAATTTCATCATTAATTTTTATTTTATAAGAATCATTTTCTAAAATTAAATTCTGCGAAGTTTTTACTAATTTTTGCGCAATAAAATTTTGAATTTTGGTGCGAGTTATTTCGGGTTTTATTTTTAAAAACTCTTGGGCTAAAAATTTATCAAGCCTTGTTCCGACAGATTCTAAACCAACATTAAAACTAAATTTATTCGACATTTTCTATAATTATTTCACGCGCTTCTTCGTGACGATTAATAACATTTTTTATGGTAATTTTTAAGCAATTTTTTGGCAAATATTTTTCCGCAATTTGTGGCCATTCGATTACAGTAATATTACTTTTTATTGTCTCGAAGAAACCAATATTTTCAAACTCTTCCTCATGTTTTATTCGATATAAATCAAAGTGAAAAATTTCACCTTTTTGCGTTTTATAAGAATAAACAATATTGAAAGTTGGGCTCAAAACTTCACTCGGAATTTCTTGTAAAAAATTAATTAAATTTTTGGCAAAAAAACTTTTGCCAACACCAAGATTTCCATAGAGTGCAATCACTTTATTGCACTCAATTGAATTAGCAATTTCTTTTGCAAATTCAATCATTTCGCTTGGCGAATTTATAAAAATACTTTTCATTTAAATTAATATATCACTGGTTTACCAATTAACAAGCAGGCATAAGCTGATAAGCAAATCGCGGGCGCGAACGGAAAAGTTTCATCTTTTTTTAGCTTTTGCCAAATCCCGCCAAATATTGCCCCGATTGCTCCGCTTAAAAACATAAAAAGAATTAAATTATTTAAGCCCAGCATAAAACCTGCTATTAAAAAAAACTTAAAATCATCGATGCCAATACCATCAATTCCCGCCGAATAATAAAAGAAAAGCCAAATGGCGAAGCCAAATGCCAGAAAGGCTAAGGCCGGCTTCAATCCGACATAAACCGAATTTAATCCACCATTATGAATCGTTAAAAGCATTACCAAAAATACTAAAATAAATTGCAAAATATCGGGAATAAAATAATGCTCCAAATCAACCACCACCATGATAAACATCGTTACAAAAATTGCTAAATAAAGTATAAATTTAATATCGACCACCGACTTCATGGCAAGAAATGTAAGAATAAAACCTAAGGCACAAAATACTTCAATCAAAGGATAGCGCAAAGAAATTTTAGCAGAACAATTTAAGCATTTTCCGCGTTGGATAAGCCATGAAAAAAGTGGAATCAAAGAGCGAATTTTTAATTTAGAATTACAATGCACGCATTTTGAACGTCCCAAAAAAATTGGTTCCTTTGAAACTAATCGATGACTTACCAAACTAATAAAACTGCCCATTATCAAGCCAATAAGTCCAACAAAAAAGACTTGAATAAAATTATTTAAAGTGATAAAAATTTCCATATTTACTTAAATAAAAGTGATAATTGATAAATTAAACATTTGTTATAAACTATGATTAGCTTTAATTAAATTTTTTTAGAAAAAATGAATATCTTAACACCAATATTTTACAATAAATTTTTACTATTGATAATATTATTATTTTCAAGCTCATGTTTACAAGAGCCTGCCAAAATCATTAATCGTAGCAATGTTAAGTTCAACAAAAATAATCAATTTAATCAAGAAAAATATCGCAATATTGTTCAAAAAAAGTCAGATAAAAAAGAAACAACAATAAACGAACCAGAAGTTTCTC
>JBIIFQ010000183.1:0-3017 GCA_044237235.1 Rickettsiales bacterium | reverse complement strand
TCAACCGATGTTGGTCAGCATCAAATGTGGACGGCACAATATATTCAATTTGATAAACCCAAAAAATGGCTTACTTCGGGCGGGCTTGGAACTATGGGCTACGGCGTTCCATCGGCAATTGGCGCTCAAATCGCCAATCCACAAGATTTAGTTATTTGCGTTAGTGGCGATGCGAGTTTTATGATGAATATGCAAGAATTATCGACCATTAAACAATATAATTTACCAGTTAAAATTTTCATTTTAAATAATCGTTATATGGGCATGGTGCGTCAATGGCAAGAGTTGATTTACGAAAAACGCGAAAGTCAATCTTACATGGAATCTTTGCCGAATTTTATGAAATTAGCGGAAAGCTTCGGCATTCTAGGAATTGAATGCGACAAGCCCGACCATCTCGATGAAAAAATTCTCGAAATGATTAATCATCGAGGACCAGTTTTATTTAATTGTTTGGTTGATAAATCGGAAAATGTTTTCCCCATGATTCCCGCCGGCTCGTCGCACAATGAAATATTGCTCGGAAGCCAAGCAAAACAATATGTAACCAAAGATATTAACGCGGTTTAATTTAAATTTTATGACAGAAATTCGAAGACATGTAATTGCAGTTTTGATCGATAATGAGTTCGGCGCCTTGGCCCGAGTGGTTGAATTATTTTCAGCTCGTGGCTACAATATTGAAACTTTGTCGGTCGCTCCAATTTCTCAAGATAAAAAATTATCGCGCATCACCATCACCACTTTTGGCACCGATAAAACCGTAGATTTAATTTGTAAATTATTATGCCGAATCGTTCCCGTTCATAACGCCGCGGAACTTAGTAAAAATGACGATTACATTGAAAGAGAATTGTGTTTAGCCCAAATAATTTCATCGCAAAAACAACTTGAAGATGCTCAAAAATCTTTAAAAGATTTTCGTTTTCAAATTATTGATACCGAAGAAAATTCCACCGTTTTTGAAATTATTGGCAATTCAAAAGAAATTGATGAAGCCTTGAAAATCCTTGAGAATCATGGCTTGGCAACCGTTTCGCGCACTGGAATTGCCGGTGGCTTTAAAGGCAAAAAACGTCTCGACCAAATTTAAAATATTAAGAATATGATTGATATAAAATGGATTCGTGAAAATCCCGAAAAATTTGATAACGCCATGGGAGCTCGCAAATTAAGCATTCGCGCTTCAGAATTAATTATCCTCGATGAACAAAAACGTAAAAAAATTTTTTTAATTCAAGAGCTTCAAGCCAAGCGCAACAAGCTGGCACAAGATATTGCAATTATTAAAAAAAATAATGGCGACGCTTCGCCTTTTTTACAAGAATCAAAAAATATTAATTCCCTTTTAAGTGAAGCTGAAAAAAATTTAGAAAGTGAAGAATTGCTCAATGAAAAACTTTTAAATATTCCCAACATACCTTACCATGAAGTGCCAGTTGGCTTTGACGAAAATGATAATATTGAAATTGAAAAATTTGGCGAGCCGAGAAAATTCGATTTTACCCCAAAATCTCACGAAGATCTTGGCGAAAAGCTGAAAATGCTTGATTTTGAACAATCGGCTCAAATGTCGGGAGCGCGATTTTCAACTTTAAGTGGCGATTTGGCTCAACTCGAAAGAGCCTTGGCAAATTTCATGCTCGACATCGCTAACGCCAATGATTACACCGAAGTTTCGCCACCAAATTTAGTCAAATCCGAAGCCATGAAATTTTCCGGACAATTGCCCAAATTTTCCGAAGAAGCTTTTGTTACAACCGACGGCTATTGGCTGATTCCAACCTCCGAAGTCTCTTTGGTAAATTTGGTTGCCAAAAAAACTTTTAGCGAAAATGATTTGCCGATTCGCTTTACCGCTTTTACTCCTTGCTTTAGAAGAGAAGCGGGCTCAGCGGGCAAAGATACGCGGGGCATGATTCGCCAACATCAATTCAAAAAAGTTGAATTAGTTTCGATAACTTCGTCAGAAAATTCTAATCAAGAACATGAAAGAATGACGAATGTTGCTTGCGAAGTTTTGCAAAAACTTAATTTACCTTATCGCAAAATTTTATTATGCTCAGGCGATATGGGTTTTTGCGCGCAAAAAACTTATGATTTGGAAGTTTGGTTTCCATCACAAAATAAATATCGAGAAATTTCAAGCTGCTCAAATTGCGGTGATTTTCAAGCACGCAGAGCCAATATAAAATATAAGGATAAGGATGGAAAAAGCCATTTTGCTCATACCTTAAATGGCTCATCGCTAGCGGTTGGACGCACCCTCATCGCCATTTTAGAAAATTATCAAAACGCTGACGGCTCGATTGAAATTCCACAAATTTTACAAGATAAAATGGGAAAGAAAATTATTAATATTTCTAAATAATTTTTACGTTATTTTAAGTTTTTTTAAAAATTTGGATTCATTAATTTTAAAAATTACTCGTAAAAATTCCTTAATCCAACTCCTAGAAAACTAGAATTTTACTCTCTCTAACAAAAATTCTTGCTAAACTAATTTAGAACTATTAAAATTACTGCCCTCAAATAATTCTTTATTGAAAACAACAATTTATTTTGAAAAAAATTACATATGGCTAATACAAAATCGGCGAAAAAAGCTTTTCGCTCTAGTGAAAAAAAGAACATCATCAACACAGCGCGCATCAATCGTATCAGGTCTTTCATCAAGAAAGTTGATGGTGCAATTAAAGTTGGTGATGAAGTAAAAGCTCGTGAAGCTTTTAAAAATCTTGAACCCGAAATTATGCGTGGCGTAACTAAAAAAGTTTTGAAGCTCAACACCGCTTCTCGCAAGCTTTCTAGGCTTTCAACTGCGATTCGTAAAATTAAAAAATAGTTTTGATAAATTAATTTTATCAAATTAATCACTACAAAATCATGTCAATAATTAGCAAAATCAGAGTCTCTCTTAATAATTGCAAAGTCGATTTTATGTCAATTCATAAAATCGCCTTAATAGCTTCGATTATATTTATGATTGGCTCTCTAATATTGGTTTTCACCAAGGG
>JBIIFQ010000182.1:0-3022 GCA_044237235.1 Rickettsiales bacterium | reverse complement strand
CCAAAGATTCTTTGTTAGTGTCAATCACGATAACTAAATCTGGATATCCACCCATATTTTTAATGCCACCCAAATTGTGCTCTAACTTCATTCTTTGTCTTTCTAAATCTAATTTTTCTTTTTTGTTGAAACCGATTTCTTTATCAGAAAGTTGATCTTCAACTTTTTTCAAAGTTTTGATTGATTGCGACACTGTTTTCCAGTTTGTAAGCATTCCGCCTAACCAACGGAAATTAACATAATATTGACCCGATCTTTTAGCCGCATCAGCTACAGGCTCAATGGCTTGTTTTTTTGTGGCAATGAATAAAATTCTGCCGTTATTTTTAGCAATATCTTTCACGATTTTAAGGCTAGTGTGAAGCATTTGAGCGGTTTTATTGAGATCAATAATGCTGATGCCGTTTCTTGAAGTGTGAATATATTTTGACATTTTCGGATTACGACGCATGGTTTTGTGGCCGAAATGGACGCCAGCTTCGATAAGTTGACGAATACTGAATTGAGGAAGTTCGATTTTTGACATATATAATTTAAATTTTGGTTTGTTACCAAATAAAAGCAGAAATTTATATTTTCAGTTGGCAAGCCAATATTTACAAAGGCTTATGAAAAATATAAACACCAAAAATGCTAATATTTGTGGAAAAAAAATTGATAAAATTTTGATGAAATTAATCACTAAAACTTAGTTCATGTTAATCGATTCTAAAGCCCCGCAAAAAAAATTGCAAATATTTTTTTATACAATTTTTTCGAGTTGATCGATATAATCGATGATAACATTTAAGCCCGCTTGCCAAAATTTTTCATTATCAATCGCCAAACCAAAAGGCTCTAGCATTTCTTTATGATGCTCGACTCCGCCGAGTTCTAACATTTTAAGATATTTTTCATCAAAATTTTTGATTTTTTTCGATTGATAAATTCCGTAAAGCGAATTGACTAAACAATCGCCGAAAGCATATGAATAAACATAAAATGGCGAATGAATAAAATGCGGAATGTAGCACCAAAAATTTTTGTAATCTTCATGAAATTTAAAAGCCGAACCCAAACTTTCACTTTGCACCTCTTGCCAAAATTGACAAATTTTTTCAAGTGGAATTTCACCATTTTTACGCGCATCATGAACCTTTTTTTCAAAATCTAGAAATGCAATTTGACGCACTACGGTGTTGATCATATCCTCAATTTTATTGGCGATAATAAACTTTTTTTTATGCAAATCTTTTTCGTTTTTTAAAATTTTTTGAAAAGTTAATTGCTCGCCAAAAACCGACGCCGTCTCGGCAAGAGTAAGTGGCGTTTGCGCCATCAAATAACCTTGTTTACGCGCTAAAAATTGATGAACACCATGCCCGAGCTCGTGAGCAAGAGTCATGACGTCGCGAACTTTTCCTTGATAATTCATCAAAATATAAGGATGAACCGACGGCACGCAAGAATGTGAAAATGCTCCCGAATCCTTGCCATCTCTGACTTCAGCATCAATCCAATTTTTATCAAAAAATTGTTCGGCAATTTTGCGCATTTGCGGATTAAATTCTTCATAAGCCTCTAGAACCATATTTTTAGCACTTTCCCACGGAATTTTTTTATCATCAATATCACTTAATGGCGCATTACGATCATAAAAATTTAAGAATTTTTTTCCCAGAATTTTAGCTTTAATTTTATAATAACGATGTGAGATTTGCGAATAATTTTCTTTAACTTTTTTAATTAAAATTTCAACAATTTCATCTTCAACAAAATTATTTAAATTGCGTGCCGACATAGGATTTTCATAGCCTCGATACTCATCATCAATCGCTTTATCTTTGGCCAAAATATTGGTGATAAAAGCAAAAATTTTTATATTATCTTTAAAAGTTTTAGCGATTGCATTACCGGCATCTTGACGAATTTTTTCATCGCGATTCGACATTAAATCAAAAATTTGTTGCGAGTTTAAAGTTTTATTGCGGTAAGAAAATTTTAAATTATTTATGGTCTCGTCAAACAGACGCACAAAGGCTCCGCGTGAAGTAATGCTTTTATCGAGCGCATATTTTTCCAACTCTTGCGACAATTGATGTTTTTTAAAAATCCTCACATCGCGCAAAAAAGGTTGATAAAATTTTAATTCTTTATCTTTAATTAATTTTTGAAAAATTTTTTCATCGATATTATTAATTTCCAGCGTAAAAAAAATTAATTTATTTTCAAAAATACTCAATTTTTCAGAAATATTTTGATAAAAAATTAAATGCTTCTGATTAGATAAATCAGAGGCGTAGACTAAATATGAATAACTTGAAATTTTGCCAATTTTTTCAGAAATTTGTTCGTAATTTTCAATCGCTTTAAATAAATTTTTAGCATCAAGTTTTGAGATTTTATCTTGATATTTTTTACAAAAAATTTCACATTCTTTTTCGATAATTTTAAAATCTTCATTAATTTTTTTATCATCGATTGATTGATAAAAATCCTTGAGATTCCAAGTCGGAAGCTCATTTTTTTTTGAAATATTTTTTGTTTTTTTTGCTAAAGTTTTTTTCATTGTTAAAAAATTTATTTGAAAGAAAATTAATGTTTAAAATGACGAGTGGTGATAAAATATAAAGCAATTCCAAGTTCGTTGGCTTTGTCGATCACCTCGCCGTCACGCATTGAGCCTGCAGGCGCCACAATCCCCTTAATTCCAAATTTATGGGCAATTTCGATGTTATCGGCGAATGGAAAAAAGGCATCTGACGCTAGAAATGAGCCTTTCGCCATATCAACAACTTTTTCACCATCAAAATATTTTGAGGCTTTTTCGCAAGCAATTTCGCAAGAATCGATACGGCTGGTTTGCCCTACTCCCAAGCCAAAACTCTGCATATTTTTAACCACAACAATGGCGTTAGATTTAACATGTTTACAAACCTTCATGGCAAAAATTAATTGATCGATTTCGTGATTAGTGAGCGATTTTTCGGTAACCAATTTCAAATCATCATTTTTAATTTCGTAATTATCGAAATCTTGCACC
>JBIIFQ010000181.1:0-3031 GCA_044237235.1 Rickettsiales bacterium | reverse complement strand
AGTCGAGGAAACTTCGGAAGATTCTCAATAATTAAAATTCTAAAAAGCTAAATTCTTAAAAAATTTAGCTTTTTAAAAAAGCCAAATCAAAAATGCTCAATCCCCTACAAAATCAACAACTCGCTTCCGATCCGAAAAATTCAGTTTGGGTGATGGCTTCAGCCGGATCGGGCAAAACCAAAGTTCTTACCGATAGAATTTTAAGACTTTTACTCGAAGATGTCGCTCCCCACAAAATATTATGCTTAACTTACACCAAAGTCGCTTCGGTTGAAATGCAAGAAAGACTAAATCATGAATTACAAAATTGGATAATTTGTAGTGACGAAGAATTATTCGAAAAATTATTAAACTTAACAGGGCGCAAACCAGAAAAAACAACTCTTTCCAAGGCGCGCGGATTATTGATAAAAAATTTAGATGCTGAATTAAAAATCAAAATTCAAACCATTCATAGCTTTTGCCAATCAATTTTAAAAAGCTTTCCATTTGAAGCCAAAATTCCGATAAATTTTGAATTGCTCGAAGAAAATCAAGCTCGAATTTTACTCAAAAATTCACAAAAAAATGTTTTACAAAATGCTTTTAATGACGAGAAACTTCACGATTTAATTTTCAAAATTAATTCACAAACTAGCGATGAAAATTTTACTTCATTAGTCTCAAATATGTTGCGGGACAAGGATAAAATCAACTTCATTAAACATAAATATTTTGGAATTGATAATGCCATCAAAGAAATTTATAAAAATTTTAATTTGGATTTTGAGAATAATAATTTTATAGAAATTTCAGCAAAAATTTTTAAAGATTTTATTGAAAATTTAAATCTTTCTCAACTTGCAAAATTTATTCAAGAACTCGCTAAAAGTTCTGGCAAAAATGATTTAAAATATTGTGAAAATATTAAAAAATTTGTTGCAAAACCTTCGATTGAAAATTTTGAATTTTTAAATAATGGCTTTTTTACCGAAAAAAATTCACCACGCAAATTTAGCAAAAAAATTGACGAAATTTTTGGCAATGAAATTATTCATTTTGGCAATAGCATTAACGATTTTAACCAACAATATCAAGCGCTGGTAACTATTGAAAATAGTGTAAATCTAATTAAAATTGTTGTGGCAATTTTGGATGATTTTCAAAAAATTAAAAACGAAAATTGTTATCTGGATTATGGCGATTTAATTAATATCGCCAATCAAATTTTAGATAATCCTGAATTTTGTGAATGGATAAAATTAAAAATGGACAGCTCTTTTGATCACATTTTAATCGATGAGGCTCAAGACACCAACCCAATTCAATGGTCAATCATAAAATCATTAACCGATGATTTTTTTTCGGGCGAAAGTTCTTCGGGAAAATTACGTAGTATTTTTGTTGTGGGCGATGAAAAGCAGTCTATCATGGGTTTTCAGGGTGCCAATATTAATCAAACCAAATTATTTCATGATTATTTTTCAAAAAAATCCAATTACCAATTGCAAAATATCGATTTAAATATTTCTTTTCGTTCGGGCGTTAATATTTTAAATTTAGTTGATGCAGTTTTCAACGATTCTGAATCAAGCGAAAAACAACTCAATCAGGCTTTATGCAAAATTGGTAAATATGTTAATCACCAATCTTTTCGCCAAACTGCGGGCTATGTCGAAATTTGGCAAAATGATGAAATTAATAAAAATCAAAAATCTGATATTACAGAAAATGACGAAGACTCTGAATCGCTTGGTAATCAAGACTTAGAAGCTAATCAAAATTTATCAAAATCATCAAAAAAATCTTCAAAAAAAATCGCCACCGATTTCACATGGAAAATCGATTTTAGCAATCAAAATATTGATGATAATAAAGATATTACTGCCAAATTTATTGCTCAAAAAATTAGAAAATGGATTGACGAAAAACGTTTGATTAAAGATAAAAATCGCCCCGTAAATTTTGGCGATATTATGATTTTAGTGCGTAATCGGAAAAATGGTTTAATTGAAAAATTATCACAAAATTTTAATCAATTAAATATCCCCTTTGTAAGCGTTGGAAAAATTAAATTTAGTGAAAATTTATTGATTCAAGATTTCTTGAGTTTAGCCAAGTTTGCCCTACTGCCATCTGATTGCTTTAACTTAGCATGTTTATTAAAATCCCCGTTTTTTAATGTTGATGAAGATGAATTATTTGAATTGTGCAAAATTAAAAATGAACAGCAGAAAAATTTATGGTCAAGTTTACAATCATCAAAACATCATAAATCCTTACAAAATATAATTAATTTATCAAAAACTAGTGATGTTTTTGAATTTTTCTTTAAAATTCTTAATGATGAACAGAATCGAATAAATATTGCTTCACGCTTTACCTCTCAAGGCTTGGAAATCATAAATAGCTTTTTGTTTATTTGCCTCGATTTTAATCAAAAAAACTCAATTAATTTACAAAATTTTATTGAATTTGTGGAGAAAATTGATCCTGAAATCACTCTAAATTCTATTGCTTCCAATCAAATAAAAATCACCACCATTCATTCATCAAAAGGTTTGCAAGCACCTATTGTCATAATGCCCGACTGTCTTTATGCCTACAGCAATCAACTCGATAACAAAGAAAAAATTTTGTGGCTAAATGATTTTCCGCTATGGATTAACAAAGATTCCAAAATAAATTCATTAATTAAAAAAATTAGTGAAGATAAGATTTCTGAAAATTATGAAGAGCATTTACGCTTACTTTACGTTGCATTAACACGCGCTGAGGATGAAATTTATATTGGTGGCTTGAATGGCAAAAAAGATGAAAAATGTTGGTATGAAATTATTAATAAAATTAATAATGAAAATTTTTTGAAAACTAAAATTGAACCTCTTGAAAATATTTCTATTAATAAAAATATTCCAAGCAAAATTACTTTAAGAAATTCTGATTTTAACTTTATAAATAAAAATTCTAACTACGCATTTAGCCTTATAAATCAAGGCTTGACGACTGGTGAGATTTTACATAAACTCTTAGAAATTATTGGTAAAAATTA
>JBIIFQ010000180.1:0-3060 GCA_044237235.1 Rickettsiales bacterium | reverse complement strand
GGCGCGTCATAAAATTATAGCAGATCGAATTGAGGCTGGAACCTACGCCATTGCGGCGGGAATTACCAAAGGAAAAATTAAAATTAAAGGTTTGGAAAGTTGGATTTTAACTGGATTTAAAGATGAGCTAGAAAAAGCCGGATTGATTTTTACGCAACTTGAAAATGATGCCATCGAAGTGTCGCGCAATCAAGATTTTATTAACGCCGTCAACATTTCTACGCATCCTTACCCTGGATTTCCAACTGATATGCAAGCGCAATTTATGGCATTGATGACTTTGTCAAACGGCGTTGCGATGATTGAAGAAAATATTTTTGAAAATCGTTTTATGCATATTCTTGAATTGGTGAGAATGAACGCCAATATTGAGTCGCGAGGCAAATTAGCGATTGTCAAAGGCGTTAAAAATTTAAAAGGAGCGGAAGTGATGGCAACTGATTTGCGCGCTTCGGTTTCTTTGGTTTTGGCGGGCTTGGTGGCGGAAGGAAAAACTACGATTAATCGTCTTTATCATCTCGAGCGTGGTTATGAAAGAATTGCCGAAAAGCTTGTCAATTGTGGCGCCGATATTAAAACTATTTATTAAATTTTATCATGATAAATCTAATTGCAAAAAAAATTTTTGGTTCGGTTAACGAAAGAAATATAAAAATTTTAATGAAAGATGTTGAAAAAATTAATGCCTTCGAGCCAGCGATATCAAGCCTTACCAATGATCAACTTAAAAATAAAACTCAAGAATTTAAATTTCGTTTAGAAAAAGGTGAAGCTCTCGACAATATTTTACATGAGGCTTTTGCCGTTGTTAGAGAAGCTTCTAAGCGTGTTTTGCAAATGCGTCATTTCGATGTTCAATTAGTTGGCGGTATCGCTCTTCATCAAGGAAAAATCGCCGAAATGCGGACGGGAGAGGGGAAAACTTTAGTGGCAACCTTGCCAAGTTATTTGAATGCACTTACGGGGAAAGGCGTTCACATCGTAACGGTCAATGATTATTTGGCGAAGCGTGATTCAGAATGGATGGGCAGAATCCATGAGTTTCTAGGGCTTAGCGTAGGTTGTTTAACAAATAACCTCGAAGATGATGAGCGTAAACAAGCTTATAATTGCGATATCACTTACGCTACCAATAATGAGCTCGGTTTTGATTATCTTCGTGATAATATGAAATATAATTTTGAAGAAATGGTGCAAAGACGCAATTTTGCTATCGTCGATGAAGTTGATTCGATCTTGATTGATGAAGCAAGAACGCCATTAATTATTTCGGGACCAACTAACGATAATTCAAAATTATATGAGTCGATAAATCGTTTAATTCCAAAGCTCCAAGGCGAACATTATTTAATCGAAGAAAAAGATCGAGGCGTTTTTTTAACCGATTTAGGCATTGAATTTGTTGAGAAAATGTTGAAAGAATCGGGGGCGATTTTAGAAAATTCAACACTTTATGATCCGAATAATATTTCGATTGTTCACCATATAAATCAAGCCTTGAAGGCACATAAAATTTTTAAAAACGAAATTGATTATATTGTTAAAGATGGTGCAGTGGTTATTATTGATGAATTCACCGGAAGAATGCAAGAAGGAAGAAGATTCTCTGATGGCTTGCATCAAGCCCTAGAAGCCAAAGAAGGTATGAGGGTTCGTAATGAAAATCAAACTTTGGCATCAATTTCTTTCCAAAATTATTTCCGATTATATGATAAATTGGCGGGAATGACGGGGACTGCAACCAATGAAGCGGTAGAGTTTGAAGAGATTTATAATTTAAGAGTGGTTGAAATTCCAACTAATCGCAATGTTAGTCGGGTCGATGATGATGACGAAATTTACAAAACCGAACAAGCTAAATATGATGCGATAATCAAAGCGGTTAAAGAATCTTTTGAAAAAAAACAGCCAGTTTTGCTTGGAACTGTAAGTATCGAGAAATCTGAATATTTGTCACAATTATTAAAAAAACATAAATTACCGCATAATGTTTTGAATGCCAAATATCACGAAAAAGAGGCGGAAATAATTTCGCAAGCTGGAACTCCGAGCACCATCACCATTGCCACCAATATGGCGGGACGCGGAACCGATATTATGCTTGGAGGTAATCCTGAATTGCTTATTGGCGATGAGATTGATCCCGAAAAAATTGCTAAAATTAAAGCCAAAGTTGAAGCCGATAAAAAAATTGTGATTGAGGCTGGAGGGCTTTATGTTCTAGGAACGGAAAGGCATGAAAGTCGAAGAATTGATAATCAACTTCGTGGTCGTTGCGGTCGTCAAGGCGATCCCGGCAGATCAAAATTTTATTTATCGCTCGAAGATGATTTAATGCGAATTTTTGGTTCGGATAAATTGAAAAATATGCTTTCAAGATTTGGCTTAAAAGATGATGAAGCGATATTTCATCCGATGATTACCAAGACTCTTCATGGTGCTCAGCGAAAAGTCGAAGCCCGTAATTATGAAATGCGAAAAAATTTGTTAAAATATGATGATGTTGTTAATTATCAAAGAAAAAATATTTACGCTTTACGCAATGAATTAATTGTCGTCGAAGATGTTTCTAAAAAAATTAAAAAGATGATTGCTCAAATTAATCAAGATTTAGTTGATGATTGTGTTGCGAAAAATTCATATTACGAAAAATGGGAAATTTCTTTGCTTGAAAAAGAGTTATTTAAAATTTATGGATTAAAGCTTGAAATCAATGAAATAGCCAAACAAGACGGCGCTTCGGAAAAGGAAATAATACAGTTTATTAATCAAGAAATTACTCAACATTTTGAGCAAAAAGAGCAAAAATATGGCGAACAAATTATGCGTAGAATTGAAAAACAGATTTTTTTACTCACCCTCGATTCGGAATGGAAAGATCATTTGCTTTCACTCGATAAATTGCGTCAAAGTATTAATTTAAGGGCTTATGCGCAAAAAGATCCGCTGATCGAATATAAAAAAGAAGGCTTCAATATGTTTGAAGATATGATGCTTAGGGTTGAGGAACAGCTGATTTCTAGGCTTTCACATGTTGAAATTGCCATTAGTTCAAGTGAA
>JBIIFQ010000178.1:0-3066 GCA_044237235.1 Rickettsiales bacterium | reverse complement strand
TGCCAAAAATAATTCTGGCACTATTTTTATTTTTAAAAATTATAACCCGCTAGCATTGTGTTCAAGATATTCAGCAACTCCTTTAGAATTTGCTTTCATACCTTTTTTACCTTTGCTCCAATTGGCTGGACAAACTTCACCATTTTCTTGGAAAAATTTCAAAGCATCAATCATTCTGATCGCCTCTTCAACATTTCTGCCAAGTGGTAAATCATTAACTAATTGATGTCTTACGATTCCTTGTTGATCGATTAAAAAAGTCCCGCGTAAAGCAACGGCTTCACCGGTTAAAACATCATAATCGCGAGCGATTTGTTTAGTTAAATCAGAAACCAAAGGATATTTAATATCGCCGATTCCACCTTTTTTAACTTCGGTATTTTTCCAAGCTAAATGTGTATATTTTGAATCAACAGAAATGCCAATTAATTCAGCACCGCGATCTTTGAAATCTTTAATACGATTAGCGAAGGCAATAATTTCTGAAGGACAAACAAAAGTAAAATCTAATGGATAAAAGAATAAAATTCCGATACGACCCTTAATATATGAATGAAGATTAAAATTTTCATCGATTTCATTGTTGGGCATAACCGCTGCCGCAGTAAAATCTGGGGCCATTTTTCCGACTAAAACTGACATATTTTGATTTATTTAAAGTTGATAAAAAATTCAAATGAAATTGAAATTACAAATATAATATTTTTTTACGAAAAAAAATCAATAACTAATGTTTGAAAAAACAAAATTATTTTTTCCAAAAAAAAATATCAACACAACATAAGGTAAATTTTTATTAAAATAAATACAATATCTTGTATTTTTATTTTAAAAAACGAAAATTAGCGAAAATTACTTTTGCAAAAAATAAAATTAAATGGAATAATAAAAAGTAATTAATTTTCGCAACACTTAACATTTATAATTTATGTCACTCATTGATTCAAAACCGATTTACAAGCCATTCATGTATCCGTGGGCATATGATGCTTGGTTAAAACAACAACAAATTCACTGGCTTCCAGAAGAAGTGCCTTTGGCCGACGACGTTCGCGATTGGAAGCACAATTTAACCGTTAGTGAAAAAAATTTATTAACACAAATTTTTCGTTTTTTTACGCAAGCGGATATCGAAGTTAATAATTGCTATATGAAGCACTATTCTCAAGTCTTCAAGCCAACTGAAGTGCAAATGATGTTATCGGCTTTTTCTAATATGGAAACCGTTCACATTGCAGCTTATTCGCACCTTCTTGATACTATCGGCATGCCTGAAACCGAATATCAAGCTTTCATGAAATATAAAGAAATGAAAGATAAATATGACTACATGCATAAATTTAATACCAAAACTAAAAAAGATATAGCGATTACTCTAGCAGTGTTCGGAGGCTTCACCGAAGGCTTGCAACTTTTTGCTTCATTCGCAATTTTATTAAATTTCCAAAGATTTGGAAAGATGAAAGGAATGGGACAAATCGTGGCTTGGTCAGTGCGCGATGAATCTTTGCACACCGCTTCAATCATAAAATTATTTAGAACTTTTATTCAAGAAAATCCTGAAGTTTGGGACGAAGAATTGAAGGGACATCTTTACGAAGCTTGTGCAACAATTGTGCATTTTGAAGATGCTTTCATTGATTTAGCTTTTGAATTTGGTAATATTGAAGGTTTGACTTCTCGCGAAGTAAAACGTTATATTCGTTACATTGCTGATCGTCGTTTAAATCAACTTGGTTTAAAAGACATTTACATGATTGACAATAATCCGCTTCCTTGGTTGGATGAGATTTTAAATGGAGTTGAGCATGCAAATTTCTTTGAAAATCGCGTTACTGAATATAGCAAAGCCTCTACAACCGGAACTTGGGAAGATGTTTTTAACGACATCGATCAAGATCGTGAAAAAATGCTAGGAATTTAATAAATAATTTTCAATAATCTAAAGGTAAATTTATAATTTCCTTTAGATTATATTATACCAAATTAACTTAATAATATTTCACCAATATATAATGAAAATTACTAATTCTGCAAAAATTAAAAAACTTATAAACTTTTTAATTTTTTGCATATTTTTTACTTCAATTTCCACTAAATCATTTGGCTCGCAAAGCAGGAATTTAACCGTATTCTCCGAGCCAAATATGTCAGTTGCTTTATCCAAAATTGCTCGAATATTTTCGCAAAAAAATAACGTAATTGTATCAATAAATTTTAGTTCATCTTTTGATTTAATCGGTGAAATTGATTTAGGAGCGCCCGCCAATGTTTTTGTTTCCGCTCATCCGCAAATCATTGAAAATCTGCGTCAAAAAGGCGTGGTTGATGTTTATAACGTTGCTTATATTGCTAGTGATGAGTTGGTGCTTTCAACTTCAAAATTAAATAATCATTTTCCCATAAAATTATTGAAAAAAAATATAAATTTGGAAGATTCTTTGAGAATTCTTGATGAAAATAAATTGAGCTTGATTGTTGACCATGAAGGAGTTTCATCGGGAATTTATAGTAAAAAAATTATTCAAAATTTATCTTTGGGTAATTTGAAAATATTTAACAAACTTCCCGAAGATAAATCTTCGTTAATTCGCGATATTGAAAATAATAAAGAAGCCTACGGATTGTTATTTAGAAGCCAGTTACAAAAAAATAGTAATTTACGAATTTTAGCGACGCAAAAAGATAAAAATATTTTTTATCAAGCCTTTGTTATTGCTGGTGATAATATGGATGTTGCCCGCGAATTTTTAAATTTTCTCAAAACTCCAAATTCTAAAAATATTTTACGGAATTCTGGATTTATTGTTGAGTAGAGTGCGATTTAATAGCTTAGTAAAGCTAATGGGCTCTAGATCCCCTCCCAAGAGAAGATCTAGAGCCCATAGGCGTTGTTAGTAGTTTTTAAAGTGCGGTGTTATAAGCTCTTAAAGGGTATTGAGATGTGGCGTTTTAATTAGTGTCTTCCTCCGATAGGGTCGTTCCCTAAATTGTTAGGGCCACCACTTAATATTGATCCAACAGATGTGTTATTATTTGGTTTATGTTCACCATCTTTAGCTTTTT
>JBIIFQ010000179.1:0-3066 GCA_044237235.1 Rickettsiales bacterium | reverse complement strand
ACCCCTCTCGATTCTAGGAACTTAACTACCGTTAAGTTCCTAGAATCTGCTCTCCCTCAAGGGGAGAGCGATTACACCGTATGCGTTGCGAGTTCTCTTAAAACTTGTAGGGGTTTAAGCCCGCAAGGGGAGGGTGATGACCCCATAAGCTTGACGAAAATAAAAGTAACCTGGTACCTTTTTCTCGCGATGTAAGTTTTGCTAGCGCGTTTATAAAATGCATTTTTGTAATGATTGCAACACCCTCTATTCACAACTCACATCAAAACTTTATAATTTATTTTACATTTAAATAATTTAAATTTAGATTTAGTCGAAAATAAAACTAATATAAAGTTTTGTTAAAAAATGTTGAAAATTAAATCTCCTAAATTTTTAATTAAATATCTATAAAATGGCGCACGATATCGATATTGAAATTATCTCTAACGGCTCAATGCAATATGCCGAGGTAACTCTTGATCCGAACGAAACCGTAATTGCCGAGGCGGGTGCGGTGATATATTTGGAAGAAGAAATATCTTACCAAGTTAAAATGGGCGATGGATCAAATCCAAATCCAACCCTTCTCGATTCAATTTTTGCAAGTGGCAAAAGATTGTTGGCGGGTGAGGGTTTATTTTTAAGCCATTTCACCAACAAATCTAATCAAAAAAGAAAATTAGGATTTGCTGGCAATATCCCCGGAAGCGTTATCGTTGCCGATCTCGCCAAAATGGGTGGAAATTTAATTTGTCAAAGAGATGCTTTTTTGATGGCAAGTTATGGCACTTCGATTTCCATAGAATTTACTAAAAATTTGGGCGTTGGTTTCTTTGGTGGCGAAGGGTTTATATTAGAAAAAATTCGTGGGGACGGCAAAGTGGCTTTGTTCGCCGGCGGTCAAATTATTAAAAAACAATTAAATGGCGAATCTTTGCGAGTTGACGCCGGATGCTTGGTTGGTTTCACGGAAAATATTAAATATAGTATTGAAAAAGCTGGCGATATTGGTTCGATGGTTTTCGGAGGTGAGGGATTATTTTTTGCCAATCTTCATGGTTATGGAACGGTTTTGTTGCAAACGACATCAGCTTCTAAAATGTCTCAAGCCTTGAATAGCGGGGTAAGTAATAAGGAAGGCATTGGCAATTATGGTAATATTTTTGACCGCCTATAATAATATTTTTTAAACTATGTTAATTGATTTTTTACAAATTAATCGAGAAAAATCTCAAGTCGCGAGAGGCGGGAGTTTTACTGCTTTCATAATGTTTCTAATTATGGGCTTGATCTTGCATTATTTTTCGTCGGGCATGATAAAAAAAGGTGAAGAATCTTTGAAATGGCCCAAAACAATCGGCGTTGTTATTGAATCAGATACGATTAGAAGTCTAGACAGCAAAGGATCGGAAATGTATTCTCCCAAAGTTATTGTAAAATATAATGTTAATGGTCGCGAATTCCAAACCAATCAAATTGATTCTTCGGGCTCATATTCAACTTCAAATTTAGCTTCAGTTCGCAATATTATTACAAAATATTCGAAGGGAAAAAATATTTATGTTTATTATAATGATAAAGATCCATTCGAAGCGGTGCTTGAGCCGGGAGTTTCAAATCTAACAAAAATTTTACATTATTCGTCTTATATTTTGTTCATTTTAGCTTTAATAATGTTGGGTAAATTTGTAATTATTGTTGGAATTATCGGAGTATTTATTGTAAATTTTTTTAGTCGAAAAAAAGTAAAAAATCCCAATTCAAATTCTGAAAAAATCATCGATAAAACCTCTGAAAATCAGGCTTCAAACAATAATGAAATTTTAAATCAAGATCGGAAAATAAACTTTAAGGATGACGGATTTAGTCAATAATTTGATAATCCCCATCTTTAAAAGTTAATTTAAAGATGGAGATTCTAAATGAAGTTTTTTATTTCTTAGTTTTATTGTTTTTCTCTAAAGCCACAGGATTGTCGCCGTAAACAACGGTGCAAGTTCTATTCAATAATCCGCCATACCAAGAGCCAGTTTCGCCAATTAATTGGACATCATTAATGTCGCCTTTTTCAGCCGCGGTAATGATTGATCCATCGCCAAAAATTGGAATGAAGAATAGTAAATTCCATGTACAGGCCTCGCCTTTTTTCATGGTTTTTAATTCTTTGAAGGCGATTTCGGTAACGCCGAGAGTGCGTCCAGTGTCGGCAAATCTTAGGGTGCGCGCTAAGTCCTTACTAACGCCACAACTAAAAAGCAAAGAAGATAAAATAAATAAAGTTGCAATTTTTTTCATAGCGAAATGACTTTTAAATTTATTAATAAAATTAACTAATTTAAAGTAGTAAATATATTTTTTAAAATCAAATCTTAAATTCATGCCTCACATTATTATCGAAACTTCCAAAAATATTTTAGCGAAAGAAGCGTTAAAAATCGGTCAAGAAATTCAGCAAATTATGGCGAAAATTGTTGAAGGAAATTTTGATCCCGATCAATGTAAAATTCGCGTAATTAATTATGAAAATTACATAGTTGGACTTGAAGAAAGTGATGAAAATTTTATTCATATTTCGATTAAAATTTTAGCGGGCAGGGCGGTTGAAGTTAGGCAGAAACTGGCTTCGCAAAGTTTCGAATTTGTTAATAATTTTTATAAAAATTTAAAATTATCCCAAAAAAGATGCGATATTTCGGTTGATATTATTGAAATGGATCGTGCAACTTATCAAAAAATTACGATTAAATAATTGAAATTGCGCGATCTATTTTTCTGCTCCATTTCCTTTATTGGCGCTTACTTCTTCAGATAAATTAAGGCTCGATAAGGCTCTTAATAAAGTTTGATCTTTGGATCGAGAAGAAGTTTTTTCCGATTTAACAAATTCAGAAACGGATTTTATAAGTGCAGGGTCCTTTATTCCAGGATGGGTCTCTAAACCCAAGTTTGGAGGTGTATTTGTCGAAAAAAAATCGATCAACGAGATAATTTTAATTTTATCTTGATCTTGTGGTGGTTGTAATTCAGATAAATTATCTGAATCAATAAACCAGTTAATTTTCTGGAATAAAATGAGGGGAACAA
>JBIIFQ010000177.1:0-3069 GCA_044237235.1 Rickettsiales bacterium | reverse complement strand
TTAAAATTAAATTTTGATAACGTTCATCTTGACCATTAATCATGACCGCAACGCAAGCAGGAAGAAGCTCGGGACGGGTTGTCATGATTTCTAAATTATTAGCATTTCCTTGAATTGCAAAATCAAAAAAATACATTTCGCCCTCGACTTCCTTATCGATAATATCGGCTTGAGCTAGAGCCGTGCGGTCGGAAATGTCCCAAAAAACTGGTTGATTTTGCTTTTCGACCAAGCCTTTATGAAATAAATCGACGAAAGATGCTTGTGAAATTTTTTGCGATTCGGGTGAAATGGTTTGATATTTTTGTTCCCAATCAACCGATAAAGCGATTTCGTTAAATAGAATTTCAAATTCTTTTTCGGCTTCATCAACTACTTCGCGACATTTGGTAACAAAAGATCCACGACCATTTTCATTTTCATAAATTCCGGCTTTTTTGCCAATAATTTTTTCAACTAATCTTTCAGTTGGCAAGCCATTATCGTCAAAACCCATCGGGTAAAAAACATCTTTGCCACTCATGCGGTTGTAGCGCGCAACGAAATCAGCTTGGGTGTAAGAAAAAACATGACCCATATGTAAAAGCCCCGAAACCGTTGGTGGCGGAGTGTCGATTACGAAAGTTTGATTCTTCGGCAAATCATTTTTCCATTGATAAATTTTATTTTTTTGCCAGTCGTGACGCCATTTATTTTCAATGATTTTAGCATCATATTTATCGGGTAATTTAGACATTATTCAAGCTCGATTAACTTAGTTTTATAACGATTCATGCCGTAAAAATATAAATTATTTTCAATGATTATCGGCACGTGCAAAACTTTTTTATTTAGTGAAAAAGTTTTTTCAATTTTGCCATCAAATGGCGAAATAATAAATAGCTCGCCATCTTCGCGCGAGGCTAGCAATTTGTCGCCCGCCATAATAACGCCAATGTAATTAAATTTGGTAGCCAATTTTTTGGAATTTTTGAAATCGGGCAATTGCACCATCCATTTTATTCCACCAGTTTTTTTATAAACCGCAAGCAATTTATTATCGCTATTAATTACATATAAAAAGTCTCCCGCCAGCCAAAAATCAACGACGGAGGCGATGGATTTTTTCCAAATATCCTCACCAGTTTTTAATGAAATCGCCTTCATCAGACCACCATTTCCAATTGCATAAACCACATCATTTTTAACCAAAGGCGTGGCGTCAACATCGTTAAGAAAAAAATCAGAATTATAAACTTGATTTAAATTTAAATCTTGCGACCACAAATTTTCGCCGGTTTTTTTATTGATAGCATAAATTTCACCCGAAGAATATGAGGCAATTAAAACATCTTTGTAAACAACTGGTTGAGCGCTTCCGAAAATTGCCAAAGATTTTGCAATGCCGTAATGAATCCATTTAATTTCACCATTTTCAACATTTAAAGCAAAAGTTTTATTATCGCTAGATGAAATATAAACCGATTCGCCGTCACAAATTGGCGTTGAATTGAAAATAACAGATAAATCTTTTTGCCATAAAATTTCACCATTATCTTGGTCTAAAGCCTTGATTTGATTG
The DNA here is from genome assembly GCA_044237235.1 of Rickettsiales bacterium. Taxonomy (GTDB): domain Bacteria; phylum Pseudomonadota; class Alphaproteobacteria; order Rickettsiales; family UBA1997; genus CAILUF01. The sequence continues at coordinate 1,508 of JBIIFQ010000177.1, read as the reverse complement.
ACTCCCGCCACTGCAAATAATTTATTATCACAAGCTCCCAAATGGGCAACTTTATAATTTTTTAACCATAATTTTTCAAAAATTCTTTTATGCCACAATAATTCTTTTGATTTGATATCAAAAGCACTTACATCGCCCGAACTATCGATATTAAAAATTTTTTGATTAGTAATTATTGGAGAATAGACAAAGCTTTTAGCAAAATCTTCATAATAAAAAATGTTTTTATACCAAACGCGCCGAAGATTTATTTCATTTTTTTCATTAAAAAAACTGCCATTACTTTCGAAATAAAATTTTTTATCAATATTTTCAATTTCTTGATTAGTTTTACTGGCAGAACCAAGCCAAATTTGATTGATTTGTGATTTTGGTAATTTAATTTCGGTATTTTTTAAAGAATCATCAATTTTTATATCACTTACAAGCTCTAGTGCCGGAAAGGCTTTGGTTTTATCGTATTTTTTATCAGAATTACAATTTGTAGAAAATAATAAAAGCAAAATAACTAATGTTTTTTTATAAAAACAATTAGAAATATTTAAGAGTTTTGAAAAGTTATTATTTATGATTTTAGAAAATATTTCTGTGAAATATTTTGAGTTTTTTGGTGACATATTTTAAAAAAATTATTATGATTTTTTTGGCTCATAACCTTTTTGAATAACAATTTTCATAGCGTCTGAAGCTCTATTTTTCAAGTCTTCTCTGACTTCTGGATTTTTTGAAATCATTTCAAAAATTTGATAAGATTTTTCCAAATTATTTTTAGTCATTTCAAGATAACCCCTTTGCTCGGCGATATAATAACGCAGAATTTTTGAATTATTTTCGATTGCTAAAATTTTTTCAGATAAATCAGCTTTATCAGAAATATCTTCATCATTCATTAAAGTTCTGACCATTAACAATCCCGCTAATTCTTTGATATAATTATCACAAAAACGACATTGATTTACTTGAGAATAAACATTAATTGCTTCATTTTTTTTGTTTTCTTCAAGCAAAATTCCAGCATAACGCAATGAGGCTAGAGACCTTACGCCACTTGGCGCCGAAGCTGAATCATAAATTTTTTTAAGATTAATTTTAGCTTTTTCAATATCGCCAAGCTGTTGATCAATCATTGATTGATGAAGTATTTCTGAATATTTTTCTTGTTGCGATCTTTGATTGATTTTATATGCGGTGAAAGCTAACGAAGAAGCAATTGCAACACCTAAAATAACCAACAATATTTTCTTATTTTTTTTGAAAATTTTGGCAATATTTTCATTTCTTGTTTCAGAATGCGCTTGTTTTAAAATATGTTTAATGTCGCTAGACATAATAACTCCTTAATGAAAAATTAATTTTTTAACACTAACTTTAGACAACAATCTAAAGTGTTTTGCAATAAATATGCGATCGTCATCGGACCAACCCCACCGGGAACCGGAGTGATTGCCGATGCAATTTCTTTAACTTCTTCAAAATTGACATCTCCGGTAATTTTATATTTTCCCTCA
>JBIIFQ010000176.1:0-3083 GCA_044237235.1 Rickettsiales bacterium | reverse complement strand
GAAATCGGTGGGTGAAGTCATGGGAATAGGGGGTTCGTTTCTGGAAAGTTTCCAAAAAGCCTTACGTTCTTTGGAAGGAAATTTAAGTGGTATCGAAGAAGTTAAAATCTTAATTGAAGATGATGAGCAACGTAAAAAAATGATTCGTCAAAAATTAAAAATCGCTTCCCCGAACAGGTTTTTATTGATTGCACAAGCTCTTCGCGAAGGAATTTCTGCTAAAGAAATAAACGAAATTTGTAGCTATGATATGTGGTTCATTGAGCAACTTGAATCGGCAATTTTAGTTGAAAATAAAATTAAAAAAGATGGTTTGCCCAAAAATTATGAAGATTTTTTAAATCTAAAAAGAATGGGTTTTTCTGACAAAAGATTAGCAAAATTAGCGGGAATTTCCGAAAAAGAATCGCGAGAAATTCGACGCAAACTCAATATTCATCCGGTTTACAAGCGTGTGGATTCTTGTTCCGCAGAATTTGATTCAATTACGCCTTACATGTATTCAACCTACGAATAAAAACAAAAATGAAATATTTATCTTATAAGAATCTTCACAATAAAAATGAATTATTTGTTGAAAATGTGGCAATTTCTGAAATCGCCAAAAAAGTCGGAACACCTTTTTATTGCTACTCGCGCTTAACTTTATTTGAAAATTATCAAAATTTTGTTGAGGCTTTTGAAGTTAATAAAATTTTTGATTATAAAATTTGTTATGCCATCAAAGCCAATTATAATTTTCATTTAGTAAAAATTTTAGCAGGGCTTGGAGCGGGAATTGACGCGGTTTCTTCCGGTGAAATTTATCGCGCAATTAAAGCCGGAATTAATCCGAAAAAAATTGTTTTTGCCGGAGTTGGCAAAACTCGCGAAGATTTAACTTTCGCCTTAGAAAATGGGGTTGAAGAATTTTCGGTGGAGTCGGTCGAAGAGATGTTTTTATTGAATGAAGTGGCAACTAATTTACGTAAAATTGCCAAATTTTCGTTGCGCGTTAACCCTGATGTTGACGCCAAAACTCATAATAAAATTTCGACGGGACGCAAAGGTGATAAATTTGGAGTTGATATTGATTTAGTTGAAGAAATTTACGCTTTGGCTTCAAAACTTCCCGCCTTAGAAATTTATGGATTATCGATGCATATTGGTTCGCAAATTACCAGCCTCGAGCCTTTTGAAATAGCCTTCGAGAAGCTTCGTAAACTTTGTCAAAATTTGATTAAAAAAGGCTTCAAAATTAAAAATTTAGATTTCGGTGGCGGAGTTGGTATCGACTATAATAGCGACAAAATTATTAATCTAAAACATTATGTCGCTTTAATCAAAAAAACTATCGAAGATTTGAATGTTAAAGTAACGATAGCACCAGGGCGCGCCATAATCGGCAATGCTGGATTGCTTATTACCAAAGTAATTTATTTAAAAGAAACTCCGCATAAAAATTTCGTGATAATCGACGGCGCCATTAATGACTTAATGCGTCCGGGGCTTTATGGCTCTTATCACGAAGTGTTGCCGGTTGAACAAACACAGGGTTTTAAAAATAATTTTGATTTCGCGGGGCCAGTTTGCGAAACCACCGACATTTTGGCGGTTAATCGCGAAATTGTTATTCCTAAAGCCAATGATTTATTCGCCTTTTGTAGTGCAGGAGCTTACGGCTCATCGATGTCGAATGAATATAATTGTCGTCCTTTAGTGCCAGAAGTTTTGGTTAATGATGATAAATTTGAAATTATTCGTCGTCGTCCAACTTTTGAAGAAATGCTTCATCTCGAAATTTTATAATATTTATGAGCAAAAAAATTTTAATTGCCAAAATTATTTCAGCTCGCGGAATTAAGGGCGAAGTCAAGATTATGTATTTCGGCGACGATGTTAAAAATTTTGAAAAATATCAAATTTTTGACAGCAAAAATAATCCCATTATTTTAAAATTAGTTAATAAAAATGCGGTTTCTTCAAACGCTTCGGGTGATAAAATTATTGTTGCCAGAGTTGATGGCGTTATCGATCGCAATCAAGCCGAATTACTTAGGGGCACAGAGCTTTTCACCGATCGTGAAAATTTTTTAAAAACTAACAAAAATGAATTTTATATCGCCGATTTAATTGGCTTAAAAGTTTTCAATCTACAAAAACAGGAAATTGGTAAAATTATCAATGTTTTTAATCGTGGTTCTTCAACCGCAATTGAAATCGAATTTTTTGATAATTTCATCCCCGCAGGCTTTCAAAAAATCGACAATTTCCCCTTTAAAAATGATTTCTTTCCGCAAGTTGATGTTGAGTCGGGGGGTGTTGTGTTCGAAGCTCCCGAGCTGGTTTGAGTATGGGGTTTTTTGAAAAGATAAAGACCACTTTATCAAAAAATTTTTTGTTTTTTTTGGATTATTATTTCTTCATTACTGGATTTTGCATATTAACATTTATTTATCCATTTTTATCATTATTTTCCTTCATATTTACATCAATTTTTCTTATAGCAAACGCTATTTTAATAAGAAAAATTTATAATAAAAATTGCTCTAGATCTTTAGTTGCTTTGAATATTTTGTTAATTCCGTTATTTATAATTTATCCGCAAGAATATAATTTTATCGTTATCATATTCTCGGCATTGTCGCTTTCATTTTACTATCTCGAAGAGGTCAAAAAATTTATTTATGGAGTGCAAATCCAATCAACAAAATCAACTTGGTTTGCGATAATATTCACTAGTATTTGTGCGTTTATTTTATCTTTAATATGTCAGGAATTTGTCCCTAATTATTTTTTAAATTTCGAGGACGATAATAATAAAAATCATCTTAGTGGTTTAGGCGATATTATGATTGGTATCGGCTCGGCATTAATGGCTTTATCAATTTTTGTTTATGAATCAATTGCTCGCAAAAGACGCTATTTTGACAAATATTATTTAACGGGATTAACCAATAATATTGTGCTTACAATCGTTTATTTTGTTGGTCTCTTGACTTTATTGTTAATTTATATTTTTCCAGAAAATTCTTTCATTTATAGATTTTTAGAGCAATGTCTTTTTTGTTAGGTATTAATATTTCAGGGTTAATTAGTTTAAC
>JBIIFQ010000175.1:0-3108 GCA_044237235.1 Rickettsiales bacterium | reverse complement strand
GATATCAATGGATTGATCACCATAAAAAAACCAAATAAAATTTCAATTTGAGATGATTTTACTTTGGATTTTATATCATTGATTAGCTAAGGCTTTTTAATTCTTCACGATTCTAAATGTCTCAAATATCAGCTCTGAGATATTTGTGCCCACTCTCTCGCAAAGCGGAGGAGTTAAGTTGAAAATATGTAATATTAATCACCATATTTAAATAAAATTATAAAAGTTCCGTCTACGCTTTATTGGATCTGTAGAAAGATTCATCTAATTTAGTACGACTAAAATTTGTAAGATTTGGTGATAAAAATATGTAATTAAAATTTCATGAATCAATCGAACATTTAGATATGAAAATAGATATAATTTATTTTTTTTGGATAAAAATCTTGAAAAATTGATCATGTATAAAGAACTGATTGATTAGTCAAGAAAGGGTAATTTTATTTTGTAATTTATATTCAAAAATCAGATAGGCTTTTATCTAAAAAACCGCTGTTTGCATAATTTTGATTTGAAAAATAATTTGTTATAATTTTATTTTAAATTTGATGACTGTTATAAAAGCTTTATTTAGAAGGGTAAACGGCATATTTTTAAATTAAACAAAGTTAAGTAAATATAAGTAAAATTAAGTAAATTTAGGTAAAATCAAGTAAAGTTAAGTAAAACTAAAAAAAATTAAGTAAAATAAATGCTAATAATTATATAAGGTTAAATTATGTTAAAATAAGAAAAATATTTTTTTCGAGCTTACGCAACGGATTATTTTTTCCGGTCGAGCTTACGCAACGACGGGATTATCGGTCGATCTTTAGCGACCAAGGGGCGCATCGACTGGATTATTGTTCGTGCCTAGGCAACGGATTATTTTTTCTGGTCGTGCTAGCTTAAATTAAGATTTAGTTTTCGTTAGAGCGGGTGGGGGGATTATTGGTCGAGCTTACGCAACAGATTATTTTTTCTGGTCGCGCTTACGCAACGACGGGTTTTTTTGTAGTGCTAGCTTAAATTAAGATTTAGTTTTCGTTAGAGTGGTCGGCGGGATTATTGGTTGTGCTTACGCAACGAAGGGTTTTTTTGTCGTGTTAGCTTAACTTAAGATTTAGGTTTCGCTAGAGCGGTCGGGGGGATTTTCTGGTCGAGCTTACGCAACGACGGGATTTTCTGGTCGTGCTTAAACAAGCTATGAGTCTTAAAAATTATTGTAAATAACATTTCCCCCAATGCTTTGCGGGGGAGTGGGCTAATGAATTGTAAATAAAATTGCAATTCATGAGTCGTGAGAGGTTATAAAGCTGGTGTAATTAAAATTTATCACCATAAAAAAACCAAAATAAAAAATTCAATTTTAAAAAGTTTTTTCTTTGGATTTATATTATTGATTATCTAAGGCTTTTTAATTATTGGTGTTTAAAAAGCTGGTGTTATCAAAATTTATCACCATAAAAAAACCAAAATAAAAAATTCAATTTTAAAAAGTTTTTTCTTTGGATTTATATTTTTGATTATCTAAGGCTTTTTATTTTTCACGATTTTAAATGTCTTAATTAATCCTCGAGACATTTGTGCCCACTCTCTCGCAAAGCGTTGGGATTGGACTTAAAATATTTTCTAAATTATTAAAAATTTTTGAAAAAATAAGATCGTAAAAATTTGAATTTAAGTTTAAATTTTGATCAAATTTAGAGATAAAAAAACTTTTCTAAAAAAAGATCGGTTGGGTGATAAAAATATTTGAGAGACGGTATAATTTTGGAATTTAATATTAGATTTTGAATTTAAATTAAAAATTTTATTAATTAATTATGATAAAAAAACTTGATAAAAATCATTGGCGAGAATTGAAAGAAATTCGTCTCGAGGCTTTGCAAAAATCTCCCGATAGTTTTTTGGCGTCTTTTGAAGAAGAAAGTCAAAGTGCGGATAGTATTTGGATTGAAAAACTCGAAAATTCTTCACAATTTGGGTATTTTTTTAATGAAAAAATCGTTGCTTTTTGTCAATTAACCTTTGAAAAAGCCAAAAAAATTTCGCATATAGCAACGCTTTCTTCAATGTTCGTGAAAGATGATAAAAGAGGCGAGGGAATTGGTTTGGAGCTGGTTAATTTTGTTAAAGATTATGGCAAAAATAATGGTGCAAAACATTTATATCTTGGTTGCAATTCTCAAAATTTAAGTGCGATTAAATTATATAAAAAATGTGGGTTTAAAGTTTACGGAACAAGACCGGATTATACTCAAATTGATAATAAATTTTATGATGATTTGATAATGATGTGTGAGTTATAAATTTAAAAAACAATCGAAATAAAGTAGGGGTTTTTATTTAAATCAATTATGAAAATTTGAGATTTATTGCTTTAATAAAGCTGTCAATTATTTAAGAAAAAATTGATTTTGATCAGGAAAATCATATATCGAAAGCCTAAAATTCTTGACCAAAATCAAAATTGTAAAATGCTCATGAAAAATATTGATTTTGATCAAGTAAATTACTTTAAATTATTGACTTAAATCAATTTTAAAAATTTAAAATTGTAGGATTTATTGACTTAAATCAAGTAATGAAATGTTCATGAAAAAACTTGATTTTAATCAAGAAAATAATACATTGAGAGTCCAATTTTTGATTAAAATCTTGATATAAGTCATGTTTCGACGATTGATGTATTGACCAGAATCAATTATTGATTTTGAAATTTTTATTCTTTGATTTTAATTATTTTCTTTAACCAAATTCTTGATCTAAATCAAGTTTAAGAAGAATTTTTCTTGATCTAAATCAAGTTTTTTGATTCTAAAATTTGATATAAATCAATTTCTCGTTTCTTGACTTAAATCAAGTTTCGTTTAGCTATTTCTTGATCTTAATCAATTATTCATTTTGGAAATTTTTATTCCTTGATTTTAATCAATTTCTTTAACCAAATTCTTGATCTAAATCAAGTTTTTTGATTCTAAAATTTGACATAAATCAATTTCTTATTTTTTGACTTAAATCAAGTTGCGTTTAGCTATTTCTTGATCTTTATCAATTATTCATTTTGGAAATTTTTATTCCTTGATTTTAATCAATTTCATCATCTTTTTTTCTTAATCCAATTTA
>JBIIFQ010000174.1:0-3111 GCA_044237235.1 Rickettsiales bacterium | reverse complement strand
TTCTTCTTCAGCAATTAATTTGGTTAAAGAATCAAGAGTTTTTTCATGGTCTTTTTCTTGTTTTTTTAAGTTTATAATTTCTTGATGAATAGAGCTAATTGATTCGGAATATTGTTCCGGAATTTTATCTATTAATTGGGCATAAAGAAATAATCTGCTTCTTGTATCAAGTTTTTTTCTTTTTTTAACTAATGCTTGTTGTTCTTGTGTTTGGTCCCCTCGTTCTCCTTCGTTCCCTTGATCAGCGAGCTTCTTTTCTTTAAGCTCTAGTGCGATATCTTGTTTTTTGATAACGGATTTTTTAATGTCTTCTTCAGTTGGAGGGGCGAGATTTTTCTCTAATTTAAAAAAGACAACATTACTTCGAAGATTTGAATTATCTGGAGCTAGAATGTTTTCATTTTTTTTATATTGGGGAGTAGTGTTTCTAGAAAAAAATTTGGAAAAAAGTGAAGGTTTTGTGGTTTCGGTCTCAGTTTTGCGTATCTTATCTTGCTCTAATGTTAAAAAAGTTGCATCAATGTTTTCTTGAGATCGGTTTAAATTGAGTACTTTAGTTTTACCTTTAACTTTAACTCTGGTTATTTCAGCTGAACCTTTTTTATCCTCATCTTTTTGGGATAACTTTGCTTCCTTGATTGCAGATGATATTTTGTCGTTAGTTTCTTTTTTATGTTCAATAAGAATTTGAACAAGAGGATCTTCTTTTAAGGCTTGAGAGGCTATTGTATTTTCACTTAGAATCCGATTTGTTATTTCTTTAATTCGATTTTCATCTGCCTTTTTATCTGACTTTTCGGATTGAATTTGATAAATTATTCCTTCGATAGAATAAGGGTCTTTTTTATAATATTTACTTATTAGCGAGTCTTTCTCTAAAATTTTATTTATTATTTTTCTAAATGAAACAAATTCATCTTCTTCGCTTTGAGAGCCTTTTGGAGTTTCATCTTCAATCTGAGTTATTATTTTTTTAATTGCATTTTCTTTTACAATTGGAGTTATTATTTTTGCAATTGAAGCAACGTCATCTCCGAAGATTTTTTTGGATTTCTCATCGATTTCTGTATCTTCTGCTAAAATTTTAGTTATTATTCCTTCAATTGGATCACCTTTATTTTTTGGGAATTGTGCATAAATTTCTGGATGTTCAATTTGAGTTATTATATTTGAAATTACAGCTTCTTTTTTTAAGGCTTCAGAGACCGTTTCTTTTTCTTTCTCAATTTGAGTTTTTAGTTTTTCAATTTCATTCCCAAGCTGTTCAAAAAGTCTTGGTGTTTGAGTTTTAGCGGTATTTATTTTTTCCCTTAATTCTTCAAGCTTTTTTTTCTTTTTGGAAAGTTCAAGCTTTTTAAGTTCCTCTTCAAGCTCTTCGGGGGATTTGACATCTACTTTTTTTTCTTGGGTTTTCTTAATGAATTCCGATAGATAAGATCTGCCTTTATCATCAATATACCATTCTCCATCGGGCATAACAAAGAGCGTATTCTCTGGTGCTGTTGGTTTTTGCTCTTCTGGTTTTGATTGATCTGGTGAACTATCTTTGGATCCACCCTCTAATGACGAATTGGATCGCGGTGATTCAGCTGGTGAATTTGTACCTTCATAATTTGCCTCAATATAGCTTCTGGCAATATTTTCCATCTCTCTTTCTAATTGATCTTCAGGAGTGTTTCCTAAATTATTATCTGATAATAAATCGGGTTGCGATGGTTCAGAGTTTTGTGAATTGGGGCTATATCCTGATGCTGCTGGTGGTGGTTGTAACATTAATTTTAACTAAAATAAAAATTAAATTGTGAATTTAAATTACAATGATTTTTAACAAAAACCCATTTAAACTAATTATAAAAAATTATTTTTTAGAACAAATATTTTTACAATTTGATTGGAAACTATTGGTTTATTATAATTTTATTAAAAAATATTATTTAATACAATATAAAATCATTAATTATTTTTATTTTCAAGTAAATTATAAAATAATTTGAAAGTTAAAGTTTAATTTAGATTAAAGTTAAGTTTAATTGTTAAAATTAAGCTGGGGAAATTTAGGGGCGTAAAGTGAAGAAGGTGAGGGTTAGCCTACTAAAGAATGAACATTATCAACTGGTCGCCCCATATTTTCTGGAGCCGATGGAGCTTCAGTCGGTATTGTTTTGTTTTGATCTTTTGTGACGGTTTGTTGTTTTATAACGGTATTGATATTTTTATAAGAAGAATTTCCTACTGCCTCCTTTGTAAAAACTGATTTTTGAATAGTTAATTCTTGATCTTCTTTCGAACCTTCTAATGTGGAAAATTTTAATTTGAGCTCATTTTCTTTTGGATGACGAAATATGTCACAAAGTTTTAAGTTAAAATCCATTTCATTCGTATTAAATTTTTCAAATATTTTATCTATAGTATAAAAATCTTCTTTACCATCCAATTTACAATAGATTGCTGTGATTTTAAAATCTTTATTTGCTGTTTCTATTGGTGGAACTTTACTTCTTAAAGCAGATTCAAACCCCGAATCATCATAAAATTGATTTATTTGTAGAAAAGGGGGTTGATTTTCTTCTTGCACTAATTTTGTTTGAATGCCGACGCCATAATAAGTTTTTGGGGCAAGTTTTGCGGTATATTTTTCAGTAGTTAAGGGACCTCGTGTTGGTGGGTTTGAGTTTTGTGGAATTGAGCCGGTTGCGTTATTTGTATCGACGGGGATATAATCTTGGTTAGAAGTAAAATCATCCCATAATTCAGCAATAATTTCGTTCTTTAAATTTTCATCAGTAACATTAATATTATCAAGAATAGCTGAAAAGAGATTATTTATGTGTTTTTCTTTTTTTTGTTCATCGTTTTCATCATCATCTTTTGGAGTGTCTCCAGTATATAATGGAATGGTTTGCTTAGCTTTCTCTTCGGCTTCTAGTATACTAGCTCTCTCTGTCGCCTCCGCCGCCGCCGCTTTAGCTTCAGCTTCTTGCCTAACTCTCTCCGCCTCCTTCGCTTTCTCTTCTTCTTCTCTTTTAGCTCTCTCTGTCGCCTCCGCCGCCGCTTTAGCTTCAGCTTCTTTTCTAGCCTCCTCCTCCGCCTCCATCAAATCTTTCGCCGCTC
>JBIIFQ010000173.1:0-3118 GCA_044237235.1 Rickettsiales bacterium | reverse complement strand
CATGATTCGCGGTACTTTCGCCAATGTCCGTATTAAAAATGAAATGCTCGGAGGTGCCAAAGAAGGCGGTTTCACCAAAGATATTAACGGCGAAATAGTTTCAATTTATGATTCGGCAATTTCTTATCAAAATAAAAATTCTTTAGTAATTTTTGCCGGCAAAGAATATGGCACGGGATCTTCTCGTGATTGGGCGGCGAAAGGTACATTTTTACTCGGAGTCAAGGCGGTTATTGCCGAAAGTTTTGAAAGAATTCACCGTTCCAACCTAATTGGCATGGGCGTTTTGCCATTAATTTTTAAAGAAAATCAAAATCGTAAAACTTTAAATTTAAATGGCGATGAAGTTGTTGAAGTTTTAGGAATAGATTCTAATATAAAACCAAGACAAGATTTAAAATGCATTATTCACAAAAAAGATAGCTCTAAAATCGAGTTTAATTTAATTTGTGGACTTGATACTGGCAATGAAGTTGAATATTTCAAATGTGGTGGTATTTTACAATTCGTTATTAACCAAATTATAAATTAATTATGCAAATTAGAGTTTTAGGTGCTAATGTTGAGGTCGGAGACGCTCTTACTCAACATATTCAAGATCATCTTGATAAAACGGTTAAAAAATTTTTTGAAAAAGCCGTAAATTCTGAAGTTCATTTTAAAAAAGAAGGTCAATTATTTAAAGTTGTTTTGATAATTAATGAAGGCGTTAAACGTGGTCTTATCATTAAGTCCGACGGTCAAGCCGGAGATGCTTACGGCGCTTTTAATGAAGCTTCAAAAAAAGCTGAATCACAACTTAGAAGATATCGCAATCGCATCAAAGATTATCGCGCTAATGGTGGTATTAAAAATATTGAGGTTGATTACAAAGCTTTGAACGCTACAAAATATGTTCTTCCGCCTTTGCCATATAATATTTTTAACGAAATGGAAACGACTGAAGAAGAAAAGCCCAGCGAGAATCATAAAGTAATTTCTGAAAAAAATACTGAAATTGAAACTTTATCAATTGACGAAGCTATCATGAAAATGGATTTGGCGAATCTTCCGGCTCTAGTTTTCATCAATAATAAAAATCAAAGATTAAATGTGGTTTATCATCGTAAAGATGGTTATATATCATTAGTTGATCCGCAAGTTTAACAATTTAATTGGTGCATAAATTTTTGCACTTTAACAATATAATATAGAGACCAAAAGGGGGTAAATTTATAAATGGAAGTTACGATTCAAGGTAAAAATGGAATTGAAATGGCTATTCGCGTTTTTAGAAAAAAAACTCAAAAAGAGGGTTTGGTAAAAGAATCTCGTAGAAGGAACGAATTTGAAAAACCGTCTAAAAAAATTAAAAGAAAACAAGACGAAAGCGTTGCCAGACGAAAAAAAGCTCGCAAAGGCGAGAATGTTTATTAACCAATAAACAGAATTGGGGGGCGATAATCGCCCCTCTTTTTATTTTTATAAACACAAAATTTGACATTATTTTTTGTCAATAAAACAAATTTAAATCGTCAAAATAAAAATTATCGCAATAAAATAAATTAAAAAAGAAGCAATTTTTAAATTAAGATAATATTTATATACAATTAATTGATATTTAAAATAAAAAAAATATAAAACTCTCAATTTCTTATAAAAAAATAAATTACTACAACGCCAATGATTAATGTCAGTCATAAAGATAGATCAATAATTTTATTAATAGCGGTAGCATTGATTTTTCTGTGGCTTATTGTTTCAATTTTCTTTGTAATTTACAATAAAATCACCTTTAGTTCCTCCGATTTAAATAAAATAAACTCAGTCGAAAAATCCAAGTGGCTCAACGTAATTGAGCCGTTAAAAAATTCCGAGATTAAAGGTAAAATCGTTATTTTACATTTTTGGAGTTACTCATGTATAAGTTGCATTGAATCGATTGAAAAATTAAAAGAGCTTGATGAAAGAAATCCGAATTCATTTGCGATAATAGGCATTCATAACCCAATTTTTGAAAATGAAAAAAATTATAATTCGGTTAAAAAAGCTGTTATTCGTCACGAAATTTCTTATCCAGTTATTAATGATTCAAATTTAGATTTAGCAAAAAAATTTAACGTAAAAAACAATCCGAGTTTTTTAATTTTTGGACTAAATGGTAAAATGATTGAGAAATATATCGGAGGAAATTCAATTGATAAACTTGTTGAGCGAGCGCAAAAATTAGTTAGCAAAAATAAATTTTCCATAAATCACGCAAAACTTCCGATTATTCTCGAAAAAAATATTAGCATTGCCAATATTTTAACATCGCCAACAAAAATAATTTATGTAGAAAAATTTTCTTATAAAGGTCGCGAGAATCCAGTCTTCATCGTCGCAAATAGCGGTCAAAACTCGATTTTAGTTGCCAATTTGATGGGGGAAATAATTGTAAAAATCGGCAATGGTTTAAGGGGTTTGGTGGATGGAGAAATTGCTGATGCGCGTTTTTCTTACCCTCAAGGCATATTGTATGATGGTAAAAAACTTTACGTTGCCGACACTGGAAATAATGCGGTTAGATTGATTGATTTTGAAAATAACAAAGTAGAAACGATTATTGGCTCAGGAGAAAGAGGAGAAATTATCGAAGTCAAAAAAATCGAAGCTAAAAATGTTGATCTTTCGGCGCCAAGTGATTTAGAATTTTTCCCCGATAAATCAAATATTGCAATTAGTAATTCAGGAACCAATCAAATTTTATTATTCGATGTAAAAAATAAAAATTTATCAATTTTAGCTGGCAATGGCGATAGTGGTGAAGATGACGGAGTTTATCCAGAAAATTCATTAGCTCAAACCGCCGATATGAGTGTTTATGGCGGAAAATTATATTTTGTCGATACCAAAACTTCTAGCCTTAGGGTGATCAATAAAGATGGGGTTTTAAAAACACTTTATAGCAATAAAGTTTCTGCAAATTCGCCAAAAAGATTACAAAATCCAAAAGCTTTAATAGTTGATGATACGGGAGCTTATATTTCCGATAGTTATAATCATATTATCCGTAAATATGATTTCACTTCGCAACAACTTAATAGCTTATTTGGCTCTTCGCGAGGCGATGATGTTGGTAATAAAACTTCATTCGATG
>JBIIFQ010000018.1:0-11564 GCA_044237235.1 Rickettsiales bacterium | reverse complement strand
TTCTAAGAAAACCATCAAAAAATTACAAAAATTATCTTAAAAAATCACCGATTTTTGTTTAAAAAATTTATAAATTTGTGGATTAAAGTTAAAATCAAGAAATCGTCTTTTTTAGAATTTTTTCATTTCAACTTTTTACATAATCTAAAAACCTTTGTCGTTGTAGGTTTTCTGACCCCCCACGATTCTAGAAACTTAACTACCGTTAAGTTTCTAGAATCCGCTCCCCCTCAAGGGGGGAGCCAGAGCCCGTTAACTTTGCGAGTTCTATTAAAATGTAGGGGGTGTAAGCTCAAGGGGGGGCTACAGTCCATAATCTTGACGAGTATTTTTAAAATTTATAGTGGTGAGTAATTAAGGAAATTTATTTTAACTTCCCGACGACATTCCGGTTGCTAAAGTACATTGAGTGTTAACCGTTGAGCCAGAAATTGCGGCGACGATTGAAGGTGCTCCAAACATGGTGGCAATTCCTGCCGCCACACCAATCATCAAACCCCACGAAACTTTTCCAGAGAAAAAACCAATTCCCGTAGCAATAATGGCAAAGGCCGCGAATGTTTTACCCGCACTTCCTGTTACGATTCTAAAAGCATTACAAATTGATCTTGAGAAGGTGTTGACTGATGTGCTAGCTACCGCAAATTCTGGGCCATTTCTATAAGTGATGCATGCGTTAACGCAAAAACCCTTGCAGGTTGCTACATCTATTTCACTACCAGCATTTGGTGACGTTGCCTTCACCGGTAGCGTGGTAGGGGCAACTGCGACACCACCAACCTTAAAAACATAAGTATTACCATCGACGCCGCATGTGGTAGAGCATGGTGGAGATGAAAGGTTAGGTTCGCATGTAGCAATATCAACGCTAATTTCCGCCGCCCAACCTTCGCTACTAATCAAGAAAAAAGATAATGAGAGAAAAATGGTGGAAATTTGCTTCGAAAAAAAATTCATAGTAATTAATTTTTGTTTAATATTTATTTTTTATTTATCCACAAAAGCATATTTGCTTCAAATAATTTTCGTAAAAACTAAAGGATATTAATTTGTAATTATCAATTTTGTTTAATTAAAATCAAGAAATATCTTACTGAACATTAATTGCAAGAAATTTTTTATCACAATTTTATAATTAAGATTTAACGCAAATCTGCATATTTTCCTTTAAAATATAGCAAAGGCTTAGAATCTTTGACGCTATTAAAATCAACCACTTCGCCGATTATGATATGATGATCTCCCATTTTGATTACCTTATGTTTTTTACATTCAACAAAAGATAGCGAATTATAAAAAATTGGATTGCCGAATTTGCTAAAAAAATAGGGCTCGACATGCCATTTATGTGAGTTTTTAGGTGTGGCGAAGGCGCTGGATAAATCACGTTGTTCGACCGCCAAAATATTCAATAAAAAATAACGATTTTTCTTAAAAAATTTTAAATTGGTGGATTTGTTGTCGACGCAAAATGAAACCAAAGGAGGCTCGAGAGAAATTGAAGAGAAGGAATTTATCGTCATGCCAAAAAATTCATCGGCGAAAATTTTTTTAATTTTATTGAGAATTTTTTCGTCGACAAAATTTTGAAAATCACCTTCTTTAATTTTAAAATCTTTGTGAAATATTTTTTGCGATAAACGTTTGCCGACTTGATTTTCTTCAAAAAAATTATGCCAAAAATCTTCAAATTTTTTAATGAAATTATTATTTTCTAAAAAATTTTGATTAAAAAATTTGGTGGCGAAGAAATTACGTTTGCGTGCACAGGCGATGATAACGCCCGTAGAAAAATTGCCCAAATTTTCTCTTAATTTTTTCTTGTCCATGTGTTAAAAATTAAAAGAAAATAAATTCAAAAAACTATTTTTGAATAATGAATAAAAAGTATCATCTTTTGAAATTAGCGGAATCGCAAAGTCGATGAAAATTAAGCCGATAATGACCAAGCCCAAAATCATCCAAGTGGCATAATGGTAAACCAAACCAGTTTGAATTTTAGAAATACCGCGCGAGGCAAGGCGACAAAGCGTCACGGCACCGTTAGGAATGCCATCAACGATTTTCATATCGACAATTTTCCACAAGAAATTGCCGAATTTTTTGGTTGGATTAATCAAGGCATTTTCGTAAAATTCATCGAAATACCATTTATTATAAGAGAGGTTGTAAAGCCTTGGGAATCGCTTAGCGAGAGCATTTGGTAAATGTGGTTTTTTGATATAAAAAACAAAAGCCAAAGCGATGGCAACTACGCCAACAAGCATCGGAGCGATTTTGACTAAAAATGGCGCGTGATGAATTTCGTCATAAATGAAGAATTTATCGAGAGAAATTGCAATGGCTGAAGTAAAGAAGCCATTGGTTGAAACCATGTGTAAAACTTCGGAACCTAAATAACCAACTACAATTGAACCGATGCTTAAAAGAATTAAAGGAATGAGCATGGTTTTTGGTGATTCGTGAGCGTGATCGAAAGTGTGATGATCTGCTCGACTTTTGCCGTGGAAGGTTAAGAATAAAAGACGCCAAGAATAAAATGCCGTTAAAAATGCCGAAGTAATTCCCATGAAAAAAGCGAATTTACCAACTGTTGTTTGCGCCATAAAAGCCGATTCTAAAATTACATCTTTGGAATAAAATCCGGCGAAAGGTGGGAACCCTGCGAGAGCAAGGGAGCCAATCCACATCGAAGCGTAGGTGATTGGAATTTTTTTCCACAAACCGCCCATTTTTTGGATATTTTGTTCATGATGCATAGCGTGAATAACGCTTCCAGCACCTAGAAAGAGTAAGGCTTTGAAAAAAGCGTGAGTTGCTAAGTGAAAAATTGCACCTGAATAAGCCGACATTCCGCACGCAAAAAACATATAGCCAAGTTGCGAACAAGTTGAGTAAGCGATGATTTTTTTAATGTCATTTTGCGTTAAAGCGATGGTTGCCGCAAACAATGCTGTCGTGGCGCCAACAATTGCAACTAAATCAAGGGCAACGGGTGACAATTCAAAAAGTGGCGAGCAACGAGCGACCAAAAACACTCCCGCCGTAACCATGGTGGCGGCGTGAATTAAGGCGGAAACTGGCGTCGGACCTTCCATTGCATCCGCCAACCAAACATGCAAGCCAATTTGTGCCGATTTGCCCATGGCACCGATGAATAATAAAATGCAAATAGTTTCGATGGTTAAAAATTGCGTTCCGAAAAGCGTAAAGCGATCGGCAACATGATTACAAAGTTGATAAAAAACTTTGGAATATTCAACCGAATCGAAGGTTAAATAAGTTAAAGCGATGGCTAAAATTAAACCCAAATCGCCGACGCGATTGGCGATAAAAGCTTTCATCGAAGCGCGATTGGCAGAATCTTTTTTATACCAAAAACCGATGAGCAAATATGAGGCGACGCCAACACCTTCCCAGCCGAAAAATAATTGAACGAAATTATCGGCGGAAACTAAGGCGAGCATGAAAAAGGTGAAGAGTGATAAGTAAGACATGAAGCGAGCGATGGAGCGGTCGTCATGCATGTAGCCGATTGAATAAAGATGAACTAAAAATGAAATATAGGTGACGACGATGAACATTACCGAGCTTAGAGCGTCAACTTGAATTGACCAATTAGCAATAAAACTTCCCGATTTTATGAAACTAAATAAAACATCATTTTGGATTTGTTTGGTTTTATAAAATTCGACGAAAACCAAAGTGGCACAAAGTGCGGAGGCAAACATTAAAGCGGTGGTGAAATATTGGGCGAATTTATCTGAGAAGCTATGGCTATTTTTGCTTGGAACAATTCGTGATAAAATTCCTGAAAGTAAAAAGCCGACTAGAGGCAGGAAAATCGTGAGTTTAGCTAGCATGAAAATTGACAAAAAGTTAAATTAATTTAGAAAAATTTCTATAAAAAAGAATTTATTTTCGCCATTTTATAACCGAATTTATTTTTGGCAAATCTTTAAATGCGTTTAGTTTAAATTTGTTTCGCAAATTTAGAGATATATCGAATCGCTTGGTCGCGAGTGAATCCCGACATTCGCGATGAGTTTACAAACCTACATTTTCGGATATATTCGTAAAGCCATTGGGCTCTAGCTCCCCCCTTGAGGGGGAGCAGGCGATAAAATCGCAACGGTAGTTGCGATTTGGGAGCCGTGGGGGGTCAAAAACTAACAGCGACAACGGGCTTGAGATTATTATAAAAATTAAAACAAAAAAAATTCCAAAAAAAACAATTTCTTGATTTTGTTTTTAAATTTAAAAAACCTCATATTTTTTCTTATAAAATCACCTTAAAATTACAAAATTATCTTTAAAAATCATCGATTTTTAATTGAAAAATTGGAAAAATTGTTGATTAAAAACAAAATCAAGAAATCGTCTTTTTTAAAAAAATGTTATTGAGATATTTTTACTTCGGCTCGAAATCGTTGATTATCTAAGCTTTTCTGACCCCCCACGGCTCCCAAATCGCAACTACCGTTGCGATTTTATCGCCCGCTCCCCCTCAAGGGGGGAGCTAGAGTCCGTATGCGTTGTGAGTATTTTTATAAATTGTAGGGGTGTAAGCCCCGCCTCCGGGGAGAGGGCTAGGGTGAGGGGGTTTAAAAGAAAATTTCTTGATTTCACTTTAGCCCCCTCCCAAAATTTTCTTGCAGAAAATTTTACCCTCCCGCAAGGGGAGGGTGATGAGCCTGTAAGCCATAAGACTATTCTAAAAATTGAATTAAATTAAAAAAGTAACTCGTTACCTGGTACCTTTTTTCGTTTTTCTTTATTAACCACTTCATAATCCATAACCCTCAAATTTATTGTCTAAATATTTTTTTATAAACTCGTAATTCATATCGCTATCATCCTTTTCTTTGAAATAAATTTCTAAAAATTCTACCAAAAATTTTTCGGGATAAAAAGCATAAATAATTCTAATGCCACTGCGATTTCCCTTGCCCTTCAAGGCTTTACAAGAAAATTTTTTTAGTTTATAAATTTGAATAATTTTTTTATCGAATTTTGGAACCAGCCAAATTGCTTCGTTATTTATTCCATAAATATGAAATGATTCGATAGCATATTTCTTGGCAATCTCTAAATCTTCATCAAGGCTAGGATATTTTTTGAGTAGCTTTTTAATCTGCTTTTCAAATTTATCGTGACAGCGATAATTAATCTTTTTCATAAGTTCGAACTGAGGTTTCTTTGGTGCGGTAAAATACGGCTTCATAAGGAATTTCTTTGCCGTTTAGGGTTGAAATCCACGGCACATCTTTGTGCGAAAAATCAGAAAGTTCCTTGGCGGTTTTATGTCCGAGTCGGGCAATTTCTTCGTCAATATGTTGCAATTCGCGCCCTGAAAAAACTGATAAATCGGGACTGATAACGGGAATATATTTTTTTTGATCCTTATCGAAAAATTTAGTGGTTATTTCTTCGATTTTTTCTTCTCGAATCATTTCTTTAACAATAGCAGAAAACTCACGAGGAGTAGGACCAAAATGATTTTTTATATAAGTTGCGCCAATTAATTGTTCTTCATATTTTTCGTAATAATCAAAGTCGCAAAAATATAAAATTTTATAAAGCACGGTTTGACCGACATTGGGTAAGGCTCCGATTTTTTGAGTAATGTAAAGAAGGGCGTTTTTGAATTTCTCAACATTGCGAGCGGGAACGCTAATTCGCTGTTTAAGTTTTGGATTTTTTTTAGCGGATTTTTTTTCTAAAATAATTTCAACTTCCGCAGTTTCACCAAAAATTTCTGCGGTGCTAATGCCGAGATTCATCGCCAATTTATCGGCTTCGGATACGCGCAACTCTCTTTTGCCTGAAAGAATTTTAATTATTGTCGGGCGAGATAGTTCAAGTATTCGAGCCAGTTTTGATTGCGAGATTTTATGTTTATTGATGAGGTCTTTAAATTTATTACTCATGACAAAAATATGTTTAAAAAATTTATTTTAAAATTTGTTTAAACTTATTTTAAAATTGTAAATATTATTGTCAATAAATCTGTAAATATTATTTACAGTTTATTTTACTTAAAATCGCAATTTCGCTTCAAATTTATTCGCTAAAGTTTCAATAATTTTAGCGCTGAGATCATCAATTTCTGCGGAAGTAAAAGTTTTTTCGCTCGATTGAATTTTAACGCGCAAAGCCACGGATTTCTTGCCTTCCTCGATGTTGTTGCCACTGAAAATATCAAAAATATTAACTTCTTTAATTAAATTTTTATCAATTGTTTGAATTGATTTTGTAAGTTCGCCGACCATTAAATTTTTATCAACTACAAAAGCAAAATCTCTTTCAACGATTGGGAAATCATTAGTTTGATAAGCCTTGCGTGAGTTTGATTTTGCTAAAGCGGGAAGGGAGTCGACAAAAATTTCAAAAATATAAAGTCGAGTTTTTATATCAAAAAATTTATTAATGGCAGGATGAATTTCACCAAAATAACCGATAATATTTTTGCCAAGTTTTGCACAAGCAAAGCGATGCGGATGATAATATTTCAAAGGTGAATCGCCAGTGATTTGAAGGCTCTCGGGCTTGATGCCAAAATGCTCGATAACATCAAAAAAATCTTTTTTGACGTCGAAAAAATCGACATCGCGTTCGTCATGATAATGATTTTGTTCTTTGTTTTTGCCAGCACGAAGTCCAGAAATCATGGTTTGTTCAAGGGTAGGGCTTATAAAAATATTGCCAATTTCAAAAAGAGCTAAATTTTGGAAATTGCGTAAATAATTTTTTTGATAAGAATTGATTAAGCCAATTGCCAGAGTAGGGCGCATGTGGTTGAGTTCGAGTGAAATTGGATTTTGTAAAATCAAATTTGCTTTTTTTTCTGCAAAAATTTCAACAATTTTTTCATCAACAAATGACCAACTTATGGTTTCGGTTAAGCCTTTTGAAGCCAATAAAATTCGGGCTTTGTGCAGTGGATTAACAAAATTTTGAAAATTATTTGCAGAATTTTCTAAAATATTTTTTTGAATATTTTCATAGCCATAAATTCTTAAAATTTCTTCAACTAAATCTTCGCTCGAAAAAATATCGTGGCGTTTGCTCGGCACTTCAACTCGAAAATTTTTATCAGTTTTGAAGCCTAGAGAATTAAGGATTTCCATCGCTTTATCTTCGGCAATTTTGATACCAATTAAGCTTTCAAATTTAGTAAAATCAAAATCAATAAATTGTTGTGGTAAATTATGATTTTCGATAAAAATTTCGCTAGCTTCGCCACCGCAAATTTCTAAAATTAATTGTGTTGCGAGCTCAATGCCGTCAATGCAAGTTTGGTAATCGACTCCACGCTCAAAACGATGACGAGAATCGGATAAAATATTGAGAGATCTTCCGCTAATGGCAACATTTTCTTTGGAAAAAAATGCCGATTCAAGAAGAATTGATGAAGTTTCAATTTCGCATGAAGAATGTTTTGAGCCCATGACGCCAGCTACGCTAAGCACATTATTTTCATCAGAAATTGTTAAAATTTTTTCATCAAGTTGATGTTCGGAATTTTTTAATGACAAGAATTTTTGATGTGGCGAAGCGTTGCCGATAGTGATTTTTTTGCCGATTTTATTTAAATCATAAGCATGCATGGGGCGATTTAAAATATGCATAACATAATTAGTAACATCAACAACCGCCGAGATCGAATTCATCCCCGCACTTTCAATTTTTTTAACCAACCATGCGGGCGATTGGCAATTTTTAATATTTTTTAAAACACGAAAAGAAATTGCTGGGCAGGCTTGTGGATTTTGATTTGAAACCGCTAAATCAAATTTAAAATTACCGGCAATTTTGGTAATTTTTGGAGTTTTTAAAATGCCAATTTTGGTTGCTGATAAATCGCAAGCGATGCCAAGAACACCAAGGCAATCGCCACGATTCGGTGTTATGTTAATTTCGATAATTGCATCATTAATGCCAAAAACTTCGGAAATTTTGGTGCCAATTGCAAATTTTTCGTCAATTTCGATAATTCCGGCATCTTCATTGCCCAAAGATAATTCGCGGGCTGAGCATAACATGCCATTACTTTCAACCCCAGCGATTTTAGCTTTTTTAATAATCATGCCATTGCTTGGAATAGTTGAATTGATTGGGGCGTAAGCCACTTTGATTCCTTGGCGAGCGTTGGAAGCTCCGCAAATTATTTGTAACGGAACTTTGCTGTCGCTGGTTTCGACCAAGCAAATTTTTAATTTGTTAGAATTTTCGTGAGGCTTGGCTTCGATGATTTTGGCGACTGAAAAATCTGCCAAATTTTTGGCTTTATCTTCGCAATTCTCAACTTCCAAACCAATTTTGGTGAGAGTTTTACAAATTTCATCAAGAGAAGCTTGCGTTTCTAGGAATTCTTTGAGGGTTGATAGAGCGAATTTCATAGTGCAAATTGATTAAAATTATTGAATTTTGGAAATTTTTTCGAGGGCTTTTTCAATAATTTTATTTTGTTCGTCATCTTTAAATTTAATTGTTGAAAATTGTTCAATCGCTTCATTGATAATATTAATTTTAACTTGACGAATTGCCGATTCTTCCTCTGATTTCAAGCGCTCCATGGCGATGTCGCTCACTTTTTTAATTTGATCTTCCAAAGATTTTTTGGAATTAATTTCAATTTTTTTTGCTTCCTCGATGGCGTCGGTTATAATTTTTTGCGAATGCTCTATTGAATGTTTGTGAAAGACTTGAGCTTCTTCAAGCAGTTTTTGAGCGCCTTCGCGGAGTTTTTTTGCTTCTAAAATATCTTCGGCGATTTTTTTAGATTGGGCATCGAGATTTTTGGCAATTTTGGGAAAAACAAACTTAATTAATAAACCAAGGAATGAGAAAAAGGCAATTGCTAGCCAGAATTTTTCGTTAAACATTTTAATTTGTAATTTTGTTTTTAATAATTTGAGTCAAATTTTGAATAATTGATGAATTTGAGATTTTGGAATTGTCGACAAATTTTTTAATTTCGCTACGAGATTCTTTAACTTTTAATTCAATTTTATTTTTTAATTCCGCCATTGATTTGTCGCGTTGTTGGTGCGATTCTTTGGTGATTTCTTCGATTTTTTGCAAATATTCGCGATTGGCTTTTTGTAAATTTTCTTGTGCCTCATTATTAACTAATTCGATTTGTTTTTCGATCTCTTCAGCAAGGCTTTTGTCGTTTTCGATTAAATCGTGACGCCTAGAAATTATTGCACGAATCCGTGGAAGAATAACAAAATGCGTTGATAAATAAAGCACTATAAAACATAATACAAACCAAAATATTTGCGATGGATAATGTATAAAATCAAGTTGAGGCATAATTTATTTAAAATAATTTAAAGTTTGGGCTTTGTGGTGATGAAAAAATTAGTTGGTAAATAAAACCAAGAACGCCAAAAGAACGGCAAAAATTCCGATTGCTTCGGCTAAACCAACTGCAATGTAAATATATTTTTCGATTTTTGGAGCGGCTGAAGGATTGCGCGCAATGCTATTGAAAAATGATCCGAAGATGTTTCCGATAGCGATGGCTGAACCCGCCATAGCGATTGATAATAAGCCGATACCGATAAATTTTAATGCAAGCATTTCCATAATTAAAGTAGTTTAAAGTTAATAAAATTTACTCATTAACCCCATAGATAAGGGAAAATTATTTGACAAATGAGCGAACGTCAAATTCCGTAATAATCTTAATGCGCTTTCATGGTTTCACCCAAATAAGCGCAAACTAAGATTGCAAAAATATAGGCTTGAAGCACTGCAACAAAGAGTTCAAAGCCTGTCATAATAACGCTAAATGCCAATGGAAATATTCCAAAAAACCCGAGTGAAATAACGAAACCGGCGATGACTTTTAACAAAACGTGACCTGCCACCATATTAGCAAAAAGACGCACTGATAAAGTGACGGGACGAATTAAAAATGAAAAAAACTCGATGATGAAAATTAATGGAGCCATCCATAATGGGACGCCACTTGGCAAAAACATGTGAATGAAACCGCCAATGCCATTACGAATTATGGCATAAAGAGTGATGGTAAAAAAACAAATGAGTGCCATTGATAATGTAACGGCAATTTGGCTGGTTGAGGTGAAACTGTAAGGTGTCATGCCGAGGCAATTGCACAATAAAATGAAAGTGAAAAGACTAAAAATTAATGGAAAGAATTTTTTGCCTTCATGACCAATGCTTCCTTCGATTAAGTTATCAATAAAATTATAAACCGATTCAGCGATAACTTGAGTTCGTGATGGAATTAGAAGTTTTCGACTGGTAGCTCTGAGCATGAATATGATAATTAAAGCGGTGGCAATTACCATATAGAGAGCGGAATTGGTGAAGCTTAAATTAACATTTCCAACGTGAATTGGCACGATTTCGGTGATTTTGAATTGATCGAGCGGACTATGTTTTTCGTGCGATTCTGAATGATTTTTTTGATGATTAGCAATTTCTTCTTGATTAGTTTTTTCAATTGATTTATCAAGTGTTTCAGAATTTGTATTAGGTTGATTAATTTGGTTTTTAGTTTTGCGTTCCATGGAAATTTTTAAATTTTTAATTTAACTAAAATTGAAAAAAAACTAGATTTATTTAATTAGCTCTATCAATATCAAAAAAAGAAATAACATTTTTCAAGTATAACAAAATATTTTTTGCTTAACATAAAGTCAAGTTATGAAATTTTTAAAACTCGCAATAATTTTAATAAACTGCATTTTTTTAACTTTTTCCAAAGGTTATTCACAAGAATTGCAAGCCCGTTTTCAAGATTGGAGCGTTTTTAAAACTGAACGAGGTGATAAAGTAGTTTGTTATATTGCCTCAACGCCAATAAAAAGCGAGGGCAATTTTGACAAAAGAGGAGAGCCGTTTTTTTTGGTAACAAATATTGAGAATGATGCTGATGAAATTAGTGCTTCGTCGGGGTTTATTTATAATAAAAATTCAAATGTCGAGCTTACTTTTGGAATTAAAAAATATTACTTATTTCCTTACAAAACCGTATCTTGGGCCAATGATAAAAATGATGATGCCGATATTATTAAAGAAATGCAAAATAGTGCCGAAATGATAGTTAATGGCGTGGCGCGTGATGGAAAAATTGCGGTCGACACATATTCCTTGATTGGATTTGTTAATAGTTACAAAAAACTTAAAGAAATATGTCAGAATATACATTAATAAATTTCATAATAGTTATTTTAGCTTTTGCTTTATGTTGCGTGATTTTAGTTTTAATCATCAGATCTATTTTGTCGTTGATAATTTATATTTCTTATAAAAAATATCTTAAATTAAAGGAAACTGCTCAAAAAATTTTACCACAAAAGAAAAAAAATTTTATTAAAGAAGATGAAGAGCTTAGTCGCAAGAAACAAGAGATACCAAGGGCTCATTCTGCTGTTAAGGCTGAAAATTTAAATGCGAAAAAACAACAAAAATATGAAATTTTAGAAGAAAATAATGTTAATTTAGAAGAAGAGGTTATAGTTGGCGTCGCTCCGGCGGTTGGTTTTTGGACACGAAAATTATTTGGTGAAAGAATCGCAACA
>JBIIFQ010000172.1:0-3155 GCA_044237235.1 Rickettsiales bacterium | reverse complement strand
TCAAGGTGGAACTTTTAGTATTTCCAATTTGGGAATGTTCGGAATTGATAATTTTTCGGCGATCGTTAATCCTCCGCAAAGTTGTATTTTGGCGGTGGCGCGTGCGGTTGAAAAACCAATTGTTGAGCATGGACAAATTAAAATTGGACATATGATGAATGTTACTCTGTCATGCGATCATCGCGTGGTTGATGGTGCAATCGGAGCTGAATTTTTGAAAGCTTTGCGTCGTTATATTGAACATCCAATTTTAAATATTTTGTAATATTTTTCAAAAACTTAAAAAAACATTTGCATTAAATTAATTGAATTTTATTTTTAAATAATCTTAAACCTTAACTAATAATTTTTTTTATGATCAAAACCGTTGAAGTAATCGTTATAATTGCCTTGATAATATTCTCTTTCTTTCTAGGAGTAAAATATTCTGAATCAGTTAAAACCCACATGAGCTGGCTTGAAACGCAAGATGAGCAAGAGGTTGAATTACCTGATTTGTCTAATGAAAGCGGTGAAATTGGTATTTCTGCTGAAGAAGTTATTGATCCAAATGCTCCGGTTCTTGATAATGTTGATGCCAACGCGCCAGCCAATCAAGCTATGCCAGCGGTTCCAGCTGAAAATGCTCAAGTTCCGGCACCAAATGCACCGGTTCAACCAGCTCCAGCTCCAGCTTCGGCTCCGGTCGCTCCAAGCAATCCGCGTTAATTTAATTTTTTAAACACCACTAAAAAAACCTAAAACCCAATATCAACACCACAAAATCTAAACCCAAATGTCAATTATCTCCAAGCTAGTTTTTCTAGCATTATTCCTTTTGTGTATTTCCTTTAATACCAAAAATTCTTTTGCCGTTGAAACGCGCTCAATCCGCGAGGCTATTGTCTCGCCGAGAACAAAAAAATTTTATAAAGGCAGTCGCGCCAAGCAATATTTATCATTAACTGGCAATTATTCTTCCGATAATAATTCGCGAAATTATCAAGCAACTTCACGCTATCTTTATCAAAGTACAAATTTTATTCATGAATTAAATTTTGATCATGAAGTCAAATATGCCGATGTTGGCAGTGGCAAGAAAAAAAAATTTGACGTCAAGACTTCAGAATTATATGACGCAACTTTTGCGAGTAAGGCGCGCATTTTGGCGAGTAATTTTTATGGAGTTTTTTATCATCGCACAATTTATGACGACATGTCGAGTTTTTACTACGACAATCGCACGGCAACTGGGTTTGGTTATATATTTTTTAAAGATAAATTCGAGGTCGATTTAAGTACTTCAAATCATGTGATGAAAAAGTTGGGAAGTGAAGTCGATTATATTCTTTCAACGCGTTTGAATTATAAATTTTGGGATAATTTTACGCTCAATCAACGCAGTTATTTTTTTATCGATCGTTATAGTTTGGATAATGAATTTAAAACCAGTTTAATTTATCGCTTAAATCAAAAATTATCATTCGAAATTCGCCATAATTTTGAACAAAGACGTTATCGCGATGCCCCCTTCAAACCCTTGATTAACAACGTCTCGCGTTCAATCAATGTTGGCTTTGTTTTTGATTTGGGCCAAGGGTCGTGAGATAATAAAAAAATTATTGATAATTTAATTATTTTTAATAGGATTAAAAAAAAATATTTAATTTAAAATAATCTATTTTTATGGTTAACTTATTTATGCTAAAGCAACTTGTTTTTATGAAAAAATGGAAGATTGTGATAAAGTTTTTCGCCAAAATAAAAGTAACAAAATAACCATCTAAAAATGAAAAACTTTAAGCAATTTTAATAATCACAAATTAAATAAATCATATGTCGACCCAAGAAGATCTTGAAGGAGTCAAGTTCATCAAGGATCCAACTAATAAAATCCGCAAAAAAACAATAATTGCCAATGTTTTAGTTGCAATCGCTTTGCCATTTTTCGCTTATTACCTAGGTTATAAAAATTCAAATTGGTTACTGGAATTTGTTTGTTTGATGTCCTTTTCATTCGTCGCTTACAATGCCTTAAAATATTTATTTAATAAAGATTATCGCAGGAATTTGAATGAATATTATGATCAGCAGAAGGCTTTGCCGAATGGTGGGAACCTTTATCGTCCAGTTTACGGTAAAGCTATTATTTTTTTTGCCATGATGTTATATTTAATTACAATTTTAGCTGGAATTATACTTAACTTTTTTAATCTTTTGTAAATCATAAATTTATTAATAACATGACCAACCAAAATATTAAATTACTTTGCCAATATAATCCGAATAATGATCAATTAGAAATCATTAAATCTCAAAATTTTGATTCACTAAATTTAGACTCAAAATATACCATTGAAGATGCGGTTGGCCATATTATTGGAGCGACTAATACAACAATAAAAGAATTAATAAAAGAAGCCGGTGGTTCAAAACTCTTTGCAGAAGGTCGATCTTTTGTTTTAGAATTCGGTTATAATTACGCGATAAATTTACAACAAGCTCGTGAAAAATATGGCGAAGAAGGTTATCGTGATGAATTAACGGCAATCGGAAAATCAACAGCATCTTTTATTGTTGGCGCTTCTGGTTCTAACGCTGGAAAACTCGCCAGTTCAATTTTATTCTCTTCTCTTCCGGCTAAAATTGGTAGTGCCATTGTTGGCGGAATTATCTCTTCTGAATTATATGAAAAATATGCTCAAGAATCAATGGAGAACTTCTTTAATAATTTAATTGATAACAATCTTTCGACAACTCCAAATTCTACTTCAATTGGTTATCAACAGCAAGATGCAAGTGGCAATATTCAATTACAAAAAGATTTTTACCATGTCAAAAGTGGCGACACCCTCTCCGCAATCGCTCAATCCTTTGGTACTACAACCGATAAATTAATCAATGCCAATCCTTTTCTTACTTCGGAAAATAGAATTTCTTTAGATGGCAAATATATTTTAATAAAGGAAGGAGAAAAACTTTCTCTTGCAACTTCCGAAATTAAAAACTCAGTAAAGCTCGAAGATGTCACCCTTAAAAGCGCTAATGGAATTGATGTTGGTAATTTTAGTAATTTCTTTCTCGATCAAGCAAATAAAACTCTTCTCACCAATACTGATCTTGATAGTAAATGGAAGATTGATAATGGTTTTGATAGTTTAGTAAATACCAAAATT
>JBIIFQ010000171.1:0-3164 GCA_044237235.1 Rickettsiales bacterium | reverse complement strand
TTTGCAGAAAAATTTTTTATAATATTATTGGTTATTTTATTTTCTAACATATGCCTCAAAAACTTTAATTTTAAATATTTTAGGCTGAGTTAAATCAATGCCCTTGACCACATCGAACTCATCATTGGTTAAAAATTCTTGGGTATAATTTGGAGTAAAATTTTTATCTTCTACCCACAAATAATGTTGGGTTGAAAAATGAAAATTCGCTAAAAAATATTCTTTGATTTCGGGGCTGTTTCTCATTATAAATTCAAAGTTACTAATTGTGCAATCTCGATAATTATAAAAAATAATTACACTGTTTTTGGGATTAATGATTTGTTGATAAAAACCCTCTAAAACCTTGTTTTTGTAAGCTTCAATTTGATAATGCGTTGTTGGATATTTTAATACATTTGCTAAAACATCATATTGAGAAAACTCTGAATCATTGCGCAATTTTGCGTAATTTCTAAAGGGATAAGAATTTTCAATAGCATCGCCAAAAATAACCAAATTATCATTAGCTTTAACATTTGATTTTACAATTTCAAACAAGGCATGGTTTTGGGAATTTGGGGATTTGAAAAAAACGTGAGCTTCCCCTGAAGAGTAATTATTAAAAATAGCTCTAAAATAATTGCCTACAAACCCAGTTGTTGCAAAGAAAATCAAAAAATTTATTACATAAAAGGATTTTTTATTTTGGCGATAATTTTTTAATAAAAGATTTAAGTTGATAAAAGAAATAATTATTAGAAAAATTACAACAAAAAAATCAAATAATTTAAAAAAATAAAATCGCAAAAAAACCAAAAAAATAACTGAAAATAGCAAGAAAATTTTGGCATTTAAAGAGCTTTTTGAATCAACAAAAGAGCAGAAAAAAAGTAAATAAATAAGAATTGGCAATGCTAGATAATAAAGCATCGAACACATTAAAGAAAAAGTTTCGCTCGAGATAAAGCAAAAAATCATGACCGAAAAAAATAACAGCCAGTGACGAAGTAGAGAAATTTTATTTTGCTTTAAAAAAATTATAAAATTTATTATGACAAAACTCAAACCTAAAGCCGAAAAAATAATTTCTTGATCGATATAAAAATTTTCAGAAAAAACAATGGAAATAATAGCCAACATTAGCAATGTCAAATAATTCACCAACTCATTTTTTTGTCCATTTTTTAGATAGATGTAAATCAACATGAAATACATCAAATAATTTATTTGAATTTTGTTAAAAATTAGTAAATATTTATCACTAAAATCATCAATTCGATAATTAATTTTGTAATCATAATAAATTCCCATCATGTAAGAAAAATTTTCGACAAAATTTGGGAAAAAAATAAAAACAATAATTACGTAAAAACTTATTAAAGACGCACAAATTAAATTGTGAATTGCCAGAAAACTCATGATATTGCGGGATCGGTAAACTCTATAAATTTCAAAGAAAAAAACTAAAATAATAAAATTTGGCTTTAGTGAAATAATTAATCCAGATAAAATTCCAAGATAAATTTTTTGAATTTTTTTTAATTTTTCGACACCGTAAAAATAATATGAAAAAAATGGAAAAAAGAAGATTATTAAAAAAGAAGTTGTGGTCAGAAATTCATTAAAAAATAAAGTTTTTCCTCTAATAAAAAAACCCGCCGTGAAGCATATTATAAGCAGGTTTAACTCGAATTGGGATTTAATTTTTTGTGAATTTTTTAAAATTTTATATGACCAAATTAATGAAAAGATTGCTAATAAATTAACAAAATAATCAGCACTAATTATTGGCGACAAGCCCAATAATTTAGAGATTCCAACGGGTATGATTAATAATAAAAAACTTAATGGAAAATTATATTCAAAAAAATCATTAAAATATTTTTTGCCCTCAAAAATTTTTTGAGCAATTTCAAGATAAAGCCCTGAATCTTGCCCAATATCAATCATCGAGCGCTTAAATAGACTCACCAAAATAATTAGAAAACAACCAAATAATCCACTGGCTTCATTGTTAGAAAACAATTTTGCATAATTAATAAAAATATTTAATTTTTTAATTAGAAAATTTTCAATTTTTTTACCGAGTATTAATCTTTTTTCTTCAATATATGTCGTTATCTCTAGTGGATTCAAACTAAATTTCATGAAATTTTTTATTGATTGTTTTTTAAAACATATTAAAACTTCATTGTAAATTTATAACTCTTAATTTTCAAATAATAATGACTAAAAATATTACCGTGGCTTTTGGCGATGGAATCGGGCCCGAAATTATGGAAAGCACCCTAGAAATCCTTAGATCTTCAGGAGTTGACTTGAAATTCAATATCATTGAAGTTGGTAAAAAAATCTATGAAAAAGGCTTTAACTCTGGCTTAATGCCTTCGGCTTGGGAAAGTTTAAACGAAACAAAAGTTATTCTAAAAGCCCCAATTACAACGCCTCAAGGCGGAGGGTACAAAAGTTTGAACGTGACCATTCGTAAGAAACTTGGCTTATATTCTAATGTGCGACCTGTTTCATCTTTTCACCCTTTTGTTGAATGTAATTTTCCAAAAATGGATGTGGTTATAATTCGTGAAAATGAAGAAGACCTTTATGCTGGAATCGAACATCGTCAAACTGATCAAACCTTCCAATGCCTTAAGCTTGTAACTAAGAAAGGTTGTGAAAAAATTATTCGTTATGCCTTTGAATACGCAACTGTCAATTCAAGAAAAAAAGTCACTTGCTTCTCAAAGGACAATATTATGAAAATGACAGATGGTCTTTTTCACAAAACTTTTGATGAAATCGCCAAAGAATATCCGCAAATTCAAACCGATCATTATATTATTGATATCGGTTGCGCAAGGCTTGCCTCTAAGCCTGAAATTTTTGATGTAATCGTCACTATGAATTTATATGGCGACATAATTTCTGATATTGCTGCCGAAATTTCTGGCTCGGTCGGACTCGCCGGCTCGGCAAATATTGGCGATGATTACGCTATGTTTGAAGCAATTCACGGCTCGGCTCCCGACATTGCAAATCAAGATATTGCCAATCCGACTGGCTTAATTCAAGCCTCGGTGATGATGCTTGTTCATCTCAATGAAAGTTTTTTTGCCAATAAAATTCGCAATGCACTTTATAAAACCATTGAGGATGGCATTCACACCGCCGATATTTTTAACGCT
>JBIIFQ010000170.1:0-3168 GCA_044237235.1 Rickettsiales bacterium | reverse complement strand
CCAAGATCCACCTCAAGCTCCAGCTCAAGCTCCAGCTCGAGATCCAGCTCCAGCTCAAGCTCCAGCTCAAGCTCCAGCTCGAGATCCAGCTCCAGCTCCAGCTCAAGTTAGATCTGATAATGCGACTTCAACAGAATCTTCAATTCGGAGTTCAAGTCCAGATTTATTCATTCGAATTCTTTCTGATGGTGGACGGATTCTTTCTGATGGTGGACAGATTCTTTCTGATGCGGTAGGGGCAATTATATTTTCAAACCCATTCACCTCACCTCCTTCGCAAGGCCCTCAAAGACCCAGAGCTGATAGTGCTGAAGAGCGTGGCCAAGGAAGTGGGAGAGATGATGGTTTGGTGTAATTCTAATCTCTTGTTTAAATTAATTTCCCAATTTCTTTTTCAAAATTTCGTTAGCAAGTTGCGGATTGGCTTGACCCTTGCTCGCTTTCATGATTTGTCCAACAAAAAATCCGAGTAATTTTTCATCGCCAGCTTGCAATTTGGCAAAATTTTCCGAATTATTTTGAATAACTTCATCAACTATTTTTTCTAAAGCACCAATATCTGAAACTTGTTTTAAGCCTTTGCTTTCAACGATTTTATGAGCTTTTTCTCCGCTTTCAAACATGATATCCAAAACATCTTTGGCGATTTTTCCTGAAATTTCCCCGCTTTTAATTAAGTCGAGTAATTCAATTAAATTTTGTGCGGAAATTTTTAAATCTTCAAATTTAACGCCGAGTTTGTTCATGCGTCCGAACAGCTCTACTGTAAGCCAAGTCGTGCATAATTTGGCATCGTGTTTTTGGATTAATTGCTCAAAATAATTGGCGATTTCGTCATCGACGGTGAGAACTCCGGCATCATATTCAGAAATTTTTAAATCACGAATATAGCGTTGTTTCTTGGCTTGCGGAAGTTCAGGCAAAGATTTTTTAATGTTATCGACATATTCTTGCGTAAGAATTAATTTTGGCAAATCGGGGTCAGGAAAATAGCGATAATCCATGGCGTCTTCTTTGGAACGCATGGTGCGCGTTTCGCCATTTAAAGCGTCGAATAAACGAGTTTCTTGATTAATCACACCGCCATTTTCTAAAATTTCAACTTGACGTTTCGCTTCAAATTCAATGGCGCGTGAAATATTTCGCATCGAGTTTAAATTTTTAATTTCGCAACGTGTGCCGAGTTTTTTCTCACCAACTTTTCGCACCGAAACATTGGCATCGCAACGTAAATTGCCTTTTTCCATATCGCCGTCGCAAGTGCCAAGTGAACGCACGATTGAGCGCACGGTTCTAACATATTCCGAAGCTTCAAAAGGTGAATTCATGTCGGGCTTGGAAACGATTTCCATCAAGGCAATGCCCGAGCGGTTCAAATCGATCAAAGAAAATTGCGGATGTTGATCATGAACCGATTTTCCGGCGTCTTGTTCAATGTGAATGCGTTCAACATTAATGGTTTTTTTATCACCATTTTCTAAGATAATTTCGACGGCACCTTCGGAGACGATTGGGTCGGAAAATTGTGAGATTTGATAGCCTTGCGGAAGGTCGGGATAAAAATAATTTTTGCGATCAAAAATTGACACTAAATTAATTTTAGCATTAATGCCAAGTCCAGTTTTAACCGCTTGTTTTACACATTCTTCATTGATGGTTGGAAGCATACCGGGCAAGGCGCAATCGACTAAAGAAACTTGCGAATTGGCGTCGGAACCAAAAGTGGTTGAACTGCGAGAAAATAATTTTGATTTTGAGGCGATTTGGGCGTGAATTTCGCATCCAATTACGATTTCGTAAACATTATTTTTGCCTTGAATTGTGTAGGTCATGATTGATTTTATTTTTTTTATTATCAAAAAATTTCGCACTAAATTTTACAATTAATTTTTTAATAAAGAAAATGAAATTTTTTAAAAAAATATTGGTAAATAAAAATGAAGTGTATAATTGATTAGAATTACAAATCAAAATTAAAAATGAGTGAAAATATAAAAAAATACATCGCAGTAATTAACAAAGAAAATGGCAAACAATATGGCGTAATTTTTCCCGATTTTTTGGGTTGCGTAACTGTTGGAAAAAATTTAGAAGAAGCCAAAGAAATGGCACAAGAAGCCTTGCAATTTCATGTTGACGGCATGCTTAAAGATGGTGAAGATTTGCCTTACGGTATGACTCTTGATGAGATAAAAAAGAAATATAAAAAAGCTGAAATATTTTTGGTGGTGGCAGTGAAAATTAAAACCAAAGCGACAAGAATAAATATTTCGATTGATGAAAAATTGTTACGAAAATTAGATAAATTTTTGTTGAATCGCAATGAAACTCGAAGCTCATTCTTTGCCAAATCGATTGAAAAGGACGCTAAATTATAAAATATTTTACAATTTTATTTTTTGATAAATCCTAATTAAATCATTGTCGCAATTCCAAAATTTTTGTAATTTAAAATTGTTAATTGCCTCGTTTAAATTATTGATTCCAAGCTTGCCGACCGCTTCTAAACCATCATTGCCAATTATAATTCCAGCTTGAATCCAAATTAATTCATCGACTAAATTTTTTTGCAAAAATTGCGTAATTATCGAACTTCCGCCTTCAATTAAAATCGAATTTATGCCGATCTCATTGAGTTTTTTTAAGGCATTTTCCAAATCAATTTTCTCATTAATTACTTCGCAAAAAATTACTAAATTTTGTGGATTTATTTGCAAAAATTTTGCTAAATTTGGATGATTTTTTTGCGATTCGGGGCATAAAATTATTGTCGCAATTTGTGGATTTTTAGTAAAAATATTTTCATTAAAAGTAAAATCTAAATTTTTACAAATTATAATTTTTGTAGGCGAATATTCTTCGAGTCCAGAAATTCGGCAATCAAGGCTTGGATTGTCGATTCGGACGGTGTTGGCTCCCACTAAAATTGCTTGATTTTTAGAGCGTAAAAAATTGCCAAATTTTCGAGAATTTTCTGAAGTAATCCATTTACTTTGAAAATTTTTAGTGGCAATTTTGCCATCGAGCGAAGTGGCGATTTTTAAAGTGACGAAAGATTTTTTTTCTAGTTTAGCTTTAAAAAAAGCGCGATTAATATTTTGAGCCTCTTTTTCGCCAATTCCAACTTCAACTTTTATTCCCGATTTTTGTAAAATTTCTACGCCTTTG
>JBIIFQ010000169.1:0-3169 GCA_044237235.1 Rickettsiales bacterium | reverse complement strand
GATCCCTCTTTAGCTAAAGAAGCCCCATCTTCAAATCCAATTCCTTCTGGAATTTTAGCAAGTCCGGCATCAAAAAACCCTAACGCAATTGGGGATGGAGGCGTAGCTTTATAATACCATTTCCAACAAAAAATGTTAAATTAAGCTTCATCTTTTTGGCTAAAAATCTTCATGAGGATGGATTTGGCAATTGAATAATTTGACTAAAATCATGCAATATTTTTTGCTACTTCGTCGCTAAAAGAATAATTGCCCGTGACATTTTGAACATCGTCGCAATCATCAAGTAAATCAACCATTTTCAGCAATTTTTGCGCTTGTTCTAAATCAGAAATTTCCATTAAATTTTTAGCTTTCCAATCAAGTTTGGCGGAAATTGCATCGCCAAATTGTTTAGTTAAAATATCACGAACCGCAATAAAATTTTCAGGTTGGGTGAAAATTATATAAAATTCTGAATTGATCTCGACATCGTCGGCTCCTGCTTCGATGGCACTTTCAAAAATTTTTTCTTCGCTGGTAATTTTACTTTCAAATTGAATAACTCCGACGCGATCAAACATAAAACCTACCGAGCCAGTCTCACCGAGCGCTCCGCCCATTTTAGTAAAAATACTGCGAACTTCGCTGGCTGTTCGATTGCGATTATCGGTGAGCGCCTCAACGATCAAAGCAATGCCATTTGGAGCATAACCCTCATAACGAATTTCTTCAAAATTATCGCCATCAGCTCCGGCAATAACTTTTTTTATCGCCGCGTCAACGCGATCCTTTGGCATATTATTATTGCGTGCTTCAATTATAGCGTTACGTAAGCGCGGATTGAATTCGGGATCGGGTTGTCCCGATTTAGCCGAAACGGTAATTTCACGAATTATTTTAGTAAAAATTTTAGCTTTTTTAGCATCTTGTGCACCTTTGCGATGCTTGATATTTGCGAACTGCGAGTGTCCTGCCATAAAATTTTTGAAGTTAAATTTTAAATATTTTTAGAAAGTATTCCGCCAATTTTAATTGGCAAAATTTTGGTGGCAAGTCC
Source organism: Rickettsiales bacterium (assembly GCA_044237235.1). Classification (GTDB taxonomy): domain Bacteria; phylum Pseudomonadota; class Alphaproteobacteria; order Rickettsiales; family UBA1997; genus CAILUF01. Next base: position 2,130 of record JBIIFQ010000169.1, on the reverse strand, counting down.
CGTTTTATTATCAACCTCGACGACGCAACCGCAAATCGTCGCCTCGCCTTTGGCTGGCTCCATTTTATCAAATTTTCTTTTGTGTAAAAACACTTGCAACGGCACATTTTTATCCATGCCAATCACCGAATCATAATCGCCACACATGCCGGCGTCAGTTTGATATGCGGTTCCACCATTCATAATATGGCAATCATTGGTTGGAATATGGGTATGCGAGCCTACAACCGCGGTAACCTTGCCGTCTAAAAATTTACCCATCGCCATTTTTTCCGAGGTCGCCTCGGCGTGAAAATCAACAAAAATCGCATCAACTTCTTTGCCGAGTGGATTATTTTTAACAACCTCTTCAACCGCTTCAAATGGGCAATTTACTTGATATTTGGTAAAAATTTGTCCGAGAGCGTGAATCACTAAAATTTTTTTATTATTCGATGCCACAAAAATTCTAGCACCAACTCCGGGGCAAGATTTTGGGAAATTTATAGGTCGAAGTAAACGCTTTGAATCATTAATAAAACTAGTTATTTCTCTTTGATCCCAAATATGATCACCACCCGTAAGAACCTCTGCACCCGCTTCCAGCAACTCTTGCTCGGCATTACGACTAATGCCAAAACCGCCCGAAGCGTTGTCGCAATCAACGATTGTAAAATCGATTTTGTAATCATTTTTGATTTTTAATAAATTGTCGCAAACCGCTTTGCGACCAGACCTGCCAACGATATCGCCGAGAAATAAAATATTCATGAATTTATTTTTAAGTTTAGTTTTTCTTAACTTTAATTAAGAAAAACATAAACTCAATTAATATCAATTATGATGCGGGATTAAGATTCCGCAATTATTATTTAGGTTACTATGTCAATTAACGACCGCCGCTCGCAGATTTTGACTCCTCCAATCCTTTAATTGGCTCAGCGCGAGGAGCGGATTTATTCTCTTCCCCTCTAGAAGCTGGAGCTGGAGATGGCACTTCTTTCCCTTCTTCCCCCACCTTCCCTTCTTCCCCTTTTTTCCCTTCTTCCCCTTCTTTCCCTTCTTCCCCTTTTTTCCCTTCTTTCTTTGAAGTTTCGTTTTCCATAATTGTTACCGATCCATCATTATTTATAATACCTCTAACAGAAAGATTCTTTTTTAATTCACTTAAAAAATTGTCTTCACCCTCTTTAATTCCAGAATTTCTGCCTTCCAAAACTTCATTCAAACCAAGAAAAACTTTATCAATTTTTTCAGATAAATTAGGTTGGGTTGAAGCCAAAGCGATTTTTGTTACCTCATCTCTTAAACTATTTAATTCAGCAGTTCTTTGCTCTGGATTCATTGTTGATAAACTATTAGTATAGTTTTTTATTTTTTCTGTAACGGGATTTTCATTGTTAAAAATAAGATCCGCGGTTGTGCTTTTACCTGATTCCGCAAACTCAAACAAGGATAATGCTAACATTTTTTTAGGAAAATCTTTTTCTAAAGAATCCTGCGAAATAGTTTGCTGATTGCCATCTTTTAAATCCTTTCCAAGTAAAAATTCTTTCCCCATTTCTAAAATTTTAGGTAATATTGGTGCCATAGCAGCTCCACCAGCTAATGCAGCAATACCAGCTCCGCCACTCGCAGCAGCAATAAAGGCAAGCCCAGCAAATAACATCATTTTAATCATCAAATCACTATTATCATCCTCTTTTTCTGGAAGATTTTCAGTTCTTAATTTTAATTTATTGTCATTTTCTAAACTAAATAAATCTTTCATTATATCTGATGGATCTCTAACTTTTTCGCCCGACTCATTTCCGCTATTTGTTATAGATCTTCTAAGCTCTAGATCTAAAGCTGATTTTTTATCGGATAATTGTGTTTTGGTTGTTGTCCCGGTCGATTCTAATAAAGCAGATTCTTGTTTAACGTCTGATGAATTATTTGTCATAATAAGTATTTATAATTATATTTAATTTAAAATTTTACTAAGTATTTTAGAATAATATTTTTTTTAACAAATTTTTCAAGTTAAAAATATTCTATGCTATATGCAATTTAAATCTGATAATTATGTTATCCGCCACCACGGGATGAGGATTGGGATGGGGAGATTACGCTATCCCCACTTAAAGGCTGTCCTGGATATGGTCCGGG
>JBIIFQ010000017.1:0-11612 GCA_044237235.1 Rickettsiales bacterium | reverse complement strand
TTCCAAAGGTGGAAAGATTGGATTATTTGGTGGTGCGGGTGTCGGTAAAACAGTTTTAATTATGGAATTAATCAACAACGTTGCCAAAGCTCACAGCGGATATTCAGTTTTTGCTGGAGTTGGCGAGAGAACGCGTGAAGGTAATGATCTTTATCACGAAATGATTGATTCGGGAGTTATTGATACCAAAAATTTTAAAAATTCCAAAGTTGCATTGGTTTATGGTCAAATGAATGAACCACCTGGAGCTCGTGCTAGAGTTGCCTTGACTGGACTTACTCAAGCCGAATATTTCCGCGATAAGGAAGGTCGCGACGTTCTATTTTTTATCGACAATATTTTCCGCTTTACACAAGCCGGTTCTGAAGTATCAGCACTTCTTGGACGTATTCCTTCGGCAGTTGGTTACCAACCTACTCTTGCCACCGAAATGGGCGCGATGCAAGAAAGAATTACTTCAACCAAAAATGGTTCAATTACTTCGGTTCAAGCAATTTACGTGCCAGCCGATGATTTAACCGATCCCGCTCCAGCAACTTCATTTTCGCATCTTGACGCCACAACAGTTTTATCTCGTCAGATCGCCGAAATTGGAATTTATCCAGCGGTAGATCCACTTGATTCAACTTCAAGAATTCTTGATCCAAGAATTGTTGGTGATGAGCATTATCAAGTTGCCAGAGAGGTTCAAAAAATTTTGCAAGCCTATAAATCTTTGCAAGATATTATTGCCATTCTTGGTATGGATGAACTTTCTGAAGAAGATAAATTAACGGTGGCGCGCGCTAGAAAAATCCAAAGATTTTTATCGCAACCATTCCACGTAGCCGAAGTTTTCACCGGCGCTCCAGGGAAATTAGTTTCATTGAAAGACACAATTAGTGGATTTAAAGCAATATGCGCTGGAGAATTAGATTATCTTCCTGAGTCAGCTTTTTACATGGTTGGTAATATCGATGAAGCGATGGCCAAAGGTGATAAAATACTTAAAGAAAACAAATAGAATTTTAAATTAGAAGGTTAAAACTTATTTTATGTCGGATTTAAAAATTGAAATAATATCAATCGAGGGCTCTGTTTTTAAGGGATCTTGCAATATTGCGGTGATTCCTTCAAATTCAGGTGATTTGGGAATCATGTTTGGACATGAAGCGATAATTTCTAACCTTCGCGAAGGCGAAATAAAGCTTTATGACAATTCGCAAAATATTTTGAAAACCGTTGCCGTAAAAGGTGGTTTTGCCGAAATGCAAGGCGTAGAAAAATTACTAATATTGATTAATTAAATCTTAAATTAATTTAAAAATTTAATAAATTTTCAGGTTAATTTGGTATTAAACAAACTCTTGCTCTAAAAACACTTTTAAATAAATTTAAATAGCATTTCATATGCGATGCCCATTTTGTGGAAACCTAGAGACTCAAGTTAAAGACAGTAGAATTTCCGATGATGGCGAAGCTATAAAAAGACGAAGATATTGCCCCGCTTGCGACTCAAGATTCACAACATTTGAACGAATTCAACTTCGAGAAATCACCGTTATCAAAAAAAATGGCGATAAAAAAATTTTTGATCCTGAAAAATTGAAAAAATCGATTGAGATGGCGGTTAGAAAACGTCCCGTTTCTGAATTACAAGTTGAAAGATTGGTGAACAATATTGTACGTCAACTTGAAGTTGAAAATGAAACCGAAATCTTATCTTCCAAAATTGGTGAAATAGTAATGAGCTCGCTCGAAAAGCTTGATAAAGTGGCCTTTGTGCGCTTTGCTTCAGTTTATAAAAACTTTGAAAAAACCGATGACTTCCAGAAATTTATTAAAAAAATTATTTAACGCCAATGAAACAAAAATATAATTTGCGCGATGTTTTGGAATTTTACGAAAATAATGAACTCAACGAAATATTTTCCAGCGAACCAAATGATAAATTAAAAATAGATGGTAAACCGCTAATAGCTTTAAATAAAAAAACCAAAGAAAATTCACGTGAAACAAATTTAATTCTTGGGCAAGAAGCTCAAAAAGAAAAATTGCCTGACCAGCTAAAAAATCAAGAATCGACGATCGTTTCAAATTTAAAAAATATATCTTCAACCTCGCAAGCATTGGCGGAGCTGGCAAAAAAAAATCAAATAAATTTTATGGAAAATAAATTACCAAATATTGATGAGAAATTTTTGCCGTTAAATCAAATTGTTGAAAATGCAAGATTATTGGCGAGTAAAGCTAAAAATATCGCCGAACTTAAAGAAATTGTTGAAAATTTTGACGGCTGTAATCTAAAAAAAATGGCAACAAATACGGTTTTCGCCGATGGCAATCCTAATTCTAAAATTATGGTGATTGGAGAAGCTCCGGGCAATCATGAAGATCTGAGCGGAGTGCCATTTTGCGGTGATTCCGGTGAAATGTTAACAGCAATGCTTAACGCTATAAATCTAACTCGCGATAAAGATTATTACGTTACCAATGTAATTTTTTGGCGTCCACCGGGAAATCGTCGCCCGACCGATGAAGAGCAAGCCATTTGCCGACCTTTTGTTGAAAGACATATACAGCTTTTTAATCCCAAAGTAATAATTTTAGTTGGAGCAACGGCGATGAATGCGATTGTTGATACTTCTGAAGCAATCAGTAAAATTCGTGGTCAATTTCTTGATTTTTCTCCACAATTCTTAGAAAACAAAACTAAAATATTTACTATTTTTCACCCCTCTTTCTTAATGCGTCAACCCGCCAAAAAAAGGTTGACTTGGCTTGATATGATTAATTTACAAAAATTTATAAAAAATAATTATGCAGAATAAAAAAAAATTATTACCGCTCGGATTTTATGAACTTACTGGCGATGAAGCCAAAAAAAATTATGAATATACCAAAAATACCTTAGAAAGCTTCATGAATGGCGATTACCAATTAATTAAAACTTCATTGATTGAATTTGTTGAAAATTATGATAAAAAAAACCTAGAAAACACCTTCAATTTTAGTGATAATATTTCGGGCAAAAATCTTTTTTTCCGCGACGACATCACTCTGCAAATTTCAAAATATATTTCTTCCAATTATGATGAAATAAATGTTCCACTAAAGTTATGTTATTATGGCGATGTTGTTTGCTTAAATAGTGATGAAATTTATCGTGAACGCCAACAAACTCAAGTTGGTTGCGAAATAATCGGTTCTAAGGATATAAATTCATGTTTTGAGGTAATAAAAAGTACTTTAAATGCTTTGGGAAAAATTAATATAATCGACCTTAATATTTCAATTTCATTGCCGGATTTTTTGGATAAATTTTTAGAAAATATTAATTTGGAAAACAAAGATCAGCTTCGTGATGCGATTATTAATAAAAGAATTTCCGACATAAAAATATTAGCTAAAAATTATGAAGAATTAATTACTGAAATAGTTTTAAAAAATAATGATTTCGAAAATTTGGATAAAAAAATTAGGGCTCAATTTAAGGATCCAGAAATCGCTAAAATTCTCGACAATGGCAAGAAATTAATGATTTTTTTGCAAGAAAATTTTGAAAAAATAAAATTTAATTTTGATTTATTTGGAGATAATAAATTTAGTTATCACAACAATATAGCTTTTGATATATTCGCTGGTAATTTTCGTTATCCCATCGCTAAGGGCGGTTGTTATTCAATAGAATTCGATAATAAAAAAATAGATGCGGTCGGTTCGACAATTTACATAAATTTTTTAAGAAAAATTTAAAATTATTTGTTTCATGTGAAACGAATTGACAAATTAGTTTAGTAAATTTAGTTTAATCATAGCAAAATCAAATCCAAAATTTCTAAAATTTTAAATATGGATCATCAAGAAAAGATTAAAAAAGCCAGAATATTTTCAATCGTAAACCAAAAAGGTGGAGTTGGCAAAACCACGACAGCAATAAATATCGCTACCGCAATGTCGGCAATTGGGAAAAAAGTTTTGTTGCTCGACATGGATCCGCAAGGTAATGCTAGCACGGGCTTAGGAATTGATAATAATGATCGCCTTAACACCATTTACGAAGTTATTATTGGACAAGTTAAACCTAATGAAGCTATTATCAAAACAAAAATTCCGAATTTAAAAATTATTACATCGACCGTTGATTTATCGGCTTCCGAAGTTGAATTGGTAAATATTGAAAATAGAGAATTTTTACTAAAAAATGCACTTCAAGAAATTCTTGAAGATTTTGATGTTATTGTAATTGATTGCCCACCATCGCTCGGATTATTAACGATAAATGCCCTTTGCGCTTCAGATTCAATATTGATTCCAATGCAATGTGAATTTTTTTCACTCGAAGGATTGAGCCATTTGCTTAATACCGTTGGATTAATCAAGGATAATTTAAATCAAGATTTATCGATTAGTGGCATAATTTTAACAATGCATGATAAACGTAATAAACTTACCGAGCAAGTCGAAGAAGATGTTCGTAATTTTCTTGGCGATAAAGTTTATGAAAGTTATATTCCGAGAAATGTTAAGCTTTCCGAAGCGCCCTCTTATGGATTACCAGGAATTGTCTATGATTCAAAATGTTCGGGTTCCGTGGCTTATTTAAAGCTTGCTCGGGAAATTATAAAAAAAGAGCAAATTTAATTTAAGCAAATTACCGCGACATTTCTTCCACGAACTTCATCGCTATAATGACACGACCTTCTGTAGCTACTATATTTTTGCGGATTAGTGTAAGTATCAATCATTAAATTCTCAATATCATTAACGCCACTCAGTGAAAGTTTGCTTTCAACGTAATTTGGTAAGTTAAAATTCCAGCGAATTGGATCAGCAGTTTCCTTAAAAAATCTTAAATTATCTTTAGATTCTAGTAAAAATTCATTGTAAAAATCGATTGAAACTTGATAAGAATATTGCTGAATCATCGGACCAATTATGGCGGAAATATTAGTGGCACCGAGATCGTGCATTTTTTTTACGGTTTCTTGAATAATTCCTAATTTAGCGCCTTTCCAGCCAGCGTGACAAGCGCCGATTACTTGCTTTTCCTCATCATAAAAAATTATGGGAGCACAATCTGCGGTGACAATTCCAATCGCAATATTTTTTAAATTGGTAACGATTCCATCGGCTTTCGGTAAATTTTGAGTGCCATGAATTTTTTTAATATCATCAACTACAACAACTTTATCGCCATGAATTTGATTTAATAATAAAACTTCACCAAATTTAAAATTTAAATCATTTAATTTTTGATTTAAATCGGTACGATCTTTTAAATCTTGATCCAAAATGCAATCTTTGCCAAAAAAATTATAATTAATCATCATTTTAATATTTTGTTGTTAATAAAAAATAAAAGCTTTTCTTTATATTCAATAGGATTTTTTATTTTTACAAGAGAATTTTTTGGCGTAAAAAACATATCGTGAAGCCTTGTTAATAAGAATCGCATCGCCCCAGCGATTAAAGCGGTTTCTAAAAAATTTAATTCATTTGAGTTAAAAGGTTTAATTTTTTGGTAAGAATTTAATAAAGCTTCAAATTTATCAAAATTAAAATTAGTTTTATCAAAGCACCAAGCATTGACAACAATGGCAAAATCATAAATTAACAAATCATTCGCTGAAAAATAAAAATCAATTACGCCACTAATTTGATTTTTTTCATCAAAAAAAACATTGTCGGGGAATAAATCTAAATGGCATGAAGAAGCTTCTAAATTGTTCTTCCAACTGGCGTTAAGTGATTTTAAAGTGCTAGTAATTAATTTATTTAAAATCGGATCGTAATCATCGAGCAAATGTTTGAATTTATTAAATAAATTTTCAAAATCTTTAACCGCTAAATCATTGTCGCGACTTAATTTAAAATCCTTCGAAGCCAAATGCATTTTTGCCAACATTCCACCAACTTGAAAGCAATGATTACTGGTTATGTTGTAATAATATCCATCGGCTTGAGTTTTCAAAGTGGAGCCTTTTAAAAAACTAACCAAAGTCGTTTTTTTACTTTTAAAATCAAGAATTGTTTGCAAATTTTTGGCTTTTATTGGGGCTGGACAAGAGATATTTTTTAATGCTAAATGTTCTTTAAAATTTATAAAATATGGTAAACTATTTTTATCAATTCGTGATTCAAAAATTGTAAAAATAAAATTATTTATTGTGGTTTTAACAATGAAATTAGAATTGTCGATACCATCAATGATTTCAACGAATTCAACGAGTTCACCAACATCATAATTCTTAAGATGTTGAGAAAGTTCTTCGAAAGTTATTTTGGTATAAACTGCCATAAAATTTAATTTTTCTTTGCGATTGGTCGGCAATATAATTCAAGCTTATGTCCGATTAATTCATAACCATGATTGCGAGCAATTTTCTCTTTTAACTTTTCAATTTCTTCATTATAAAATTCTATAACTTCATCGTTAGTTATATCAACCAAATGATCGTGATGATCATCATTTTCAAGAAATTCATAACGCGCTCGACCTTTATTTAAGAAGTCATGCTTTGCTATAATTCCAGATTCTTCAAACATTTTTACAGTGCGATAAACCGTAGCAATGCCGATTTTATTATTAATTTTTGAAGCGCGATGATAAACCTCTTCAACATCGGGGTGGTCGGTGCTTTTCGATATAACTTTGGCGATAATTTTTCTATTTTCGGTTAATTTTATATTTTTTTCTAAGCAAAGTTTTTCAATGTGCGTAGCCATAATTTTTATTGTTAAATTAGATTGAGTTTTATTTTTAGTTAATCGATAATTGCTTGCTACAATTTTTATTTTAAAACTTTAACAATTTTTATAGGTTGTTGATTTATTAAACAAGATTAAAATTAATTTTAGCTCCAAAATTATGGTAAATAATCGCAAAACAATTGAAACGTCATCCCCAGCATTAACATTTGATGATGTTTTGCTTAAACCTTTATATTCCGAAGTTCTTCCTAGTGATGCCAATACCCGAACTAAAATTACCAAAAATATTTCAATTGAAATTCCAATAATTTCGGCGGCAATGGATACCGTAACCGAAAGTCGTTTAGCAATCGCAATGGCACAAAGTGGCGGGATTGGTTGTATTCATAAAAATTTATCAATCAAAGATCAAGCTGATGAAATTAGAAGAGTAAAAAAATTTGAATCAGGCATGGTGGTTAATCCAGTAATCATTACTCCCGATGAAACTCTTGGTGACGCACTTCATTTAATGAAGCAATATGGAATTTCGGGAATACCGGTAGTTAAAAGTGGCTCCAAAAAACTTGTCGGCATTTTAACTAATCGTGATGTGCGTTTTGCCCATGATAAAAAACAGCTCGTTAAAGATTTAATGACCAAGGAAAATTTAATTACCGCAAAACTTGGCGTAAGTAAGCTCGAAGCTAAAAATCTTTTACATAAAAATAAAATTGAAAGAATTATTATTGTTGATAGCGACAATAATTGTATAGGTTTGATGACGGGAAAAGATTTAGAAAAAACTAAACAATTTCCTTTGGCTTCAAAAGATAAAGAAGGTCGATTATTAGTGGCGGGAGCAACTTCAGTTGGTAAAGATGGTATAAAAAGAGCGGAAAGTTTAATCGAAGAACATGTTGATATTTTGGTCGTCGACACCGCTCATGGTCATTCTAGAGGCGTAATTGAAACCGTTAGAGAATTAAAAAAACTTTATCCAAAACAAGAAATTATTGCCGGCAATATTGCTACTAAAGAAGCTGCTAAAGCTCTCTTTGATGTTGGAGTTGATGGTGTTAAAGTCGGAATTGGTCCGGGTTCAATTTGTACAACGCGAGTAATCGCTGGCGTTGGTGTTCCGCAATTTTCGGCACTTCTTGATGTTATGGAATTTTGTGAAAAAGTTAAGCTTCCCGTGATTTCGGATGGTGGCATTAGATTTTCGGGAGATTTAGCAAAGGCAATTGCTGGCGGAGCAAGTGCGGTTATGCTTGGTGGGCTGTTGGCTGGAACTGAAGAAACTCCGGGTGAAATAGTTTTGTTTAAAGGGCGTTCTTATAAAGTTTATCGTGGAATGGGCTCTCTAGGAGCTATGGCTCGTGGTTCAGCCGATCGTTATTTCCAACAAGATGTTGCCGATAAAATGAAATTAGTGCCGGAAGGTGTTGAAGGTCGCGTGCCGTATAAGGGCTCGGTAGTAGACGTTCTTCATCAATTAGTTGGCGGTTTAAAATCAGCAATGGGTTATACTGGCAATGCCAATATTGAAGATATGCGCAGAAATTGTCAATTTGTTAGAATTACCAATTCAGGATTGAAAGAATCTCATCCACATTCAATAACTATAACTTCGGAATCACCAAATTATACCACCGAAAGTTAACTTTATTAAGCCGGCAAATCAATAAATTCGGGTTGAAGAATAATATTAATTCTCTCGAGCATAAGATTGGTTTTTTTCTTAATTTCTTGAATACTTTCTAATGTAACTTCTTGAAAAATTTTAGATCCATTTCCCAATTCAATATTTTTGCCTCGTCGCGCCGAACCTTTTATTATCTCATTAAATCCATTTTCCATTTTTTTAAATTTTTCAATATCGGCGGAATCAACAAGAATTTTATTAATATTTTCAATGGATTTTTTTAAATTTTTACATTCGATTTCTTTGTTAGAGATCCAAGATTTTTCCGCACAATCCCATACTTCGCGATTATATTCTTGAATTACCACAAAACTACTCTTCATACTATAAATAAAATTAATTTTTTCTTCTTTGGATTTAACCCCAGTTTTGCTCCAAAAATTATTGTAATCTTTTTTGGTAATTTTTTCTTTCGAAAGCATTATATTCGAAAGTTCTTGCGCAACATTATTAGCAATTTGACTCTGCGAGTAAGCTTTAGAAGAAGTTAATAAAACTATAATTATGATTTTGAATATAAATTTATAATGCATTTTTTATAAAATTTTAATTAAAATTAGTTAAAAGGGATTAATATTTATGCGTAATCGATATTTATTTGGAATCTCAATTTTTGATGTTATGTCGTTAATTAATTTTTGTAAATTAACTTTTTTATCAACTTTCAAATGAATTAAAAAATGATGACGATTTTTGAGCTTTTGAAGCGGAGCTGGCGCTGGTCCAAAAATTTCAATTTTATCGTCAATTGGAAAATATTTTATTAAATTTTTAGCAAAATTTTTAGCTTCTTGTTCATTTTGTCCACTAATTTCAAACCGCGCCATTTGCGTAAAAGGCGGTAGATTTAATTGACGACGATTATTAAGTTCAAAATCATAGAAATCTTTTTTGTCATCGAGAGCGATTTTTTCAAAAAGTAAATTTTGTGGATTGAAAGTTTGAATAATAATCTTGCCACTTTCATCACGACGTCCCGCTCTTCCCATTACTTGCGTAAAAACTTGATAAGCTCTTTCAAGAGCGCGCAAATCTGAAGAATAAAGCATCGAATCGGCATCAACAATTCCGACTAAATTTAAATTAGCAAAATCATAACCTTTTGAAATCATTTGAGTTCCGATAATTATGTCAATTGTTCCACATGAAATATCTTTAACAATTTTTTCGGCGTCTTCAAAACTTTTAATATCGTCGCTATTTATCGAAGCAATTTTAGCATCGGGAAAAACAAATTTTACCTCCTCCAAAAGCTTCTCAACACCAGTTCCCATGCTGATTAAAGAATTTTCTTCGTTACAATATTTGCAATTTTTTAAAATTTTTTCTTGATGTCCGCAATGATGACAAATTAATAAATTTTTATGCTTGTGAAGCACTAAATGAAAATCGCAATTTGGGCAATCATATTTTTTACCACAAGATTTACAAAGTGTTATCGGCGAATATCCACGACGATTTAAAAATAATAAACTTTGTTTTTTTTGTATTAAATTTTTAGCAATTTCTTCGCGTAATTTTCGAGATAAAATATGATTATTTTCAATTTTTTCTTGACGTAAATCAATAAAATTGATGACATTTTTGGTGCCAAATTTTTGCGTTAATAAAAATTGTTTATATTTGCCACTTTTAGCGTTATTGTAAGTTTCAAGTGCAGGAGTCGCCGAAGATAAAATAATCGGAAAATTTTCTAATTTGCTTTTGAAAATCGCCATATCGCGAGCATGAAAATTAAAAATATCTTCTTGCTTAAATGAGCTATCATGTTCTTCATCGATAACAATTAAACCTAAATTTTTAAAAGGTAAAAGTAGTGATGAGCGCGCTCCAATCAAAACTTTAACGCTCCCATTCGCTACTCCAAAATAAATTTCTCTTTTATGTTTTTTAGAAATTTTTGAATGCCAAAGCGCGGGACGAAACCCAAATTGCTCCTCGAAGCGACTAAGTAATTGGCTGGTTAATGCAATTTCCGGCAATAAAATTAAAATTTGCGATGAATAATCTTTTTTCAAAATTTCGGCGATAATGGCAAAATAAATTTCGGTTTTGCCCGAGCCGGTTACGCCATCGATTAAAAAGGTTTGCGAGCTATTTAAATCTTGACAAATTTCATCATAAATTTTTTGCTGATCGGGCAATAAAGTTTTTAAATGAAAATTTTTTTGATTAATTTGGTGGTTTAAAGGCGTAAATTCTTTTTGCACTTTATCGGAATTTAAAATGCCGATAAAACTTTTTAATACCAAGCCTCGACTCGCTAAATTGTAAGAAGAAATTGCTTCAATAAATTTAATTTGATTTAAAGTAATTTTAAGTTTTTGATGAATTTCCAAAACTTTTTTAATTTTTTTAACATCAAAATTATTTGGCTCCTCATCATGCAAAGAAATCACCACACCCCAAAGTTTTTGACGTCCAAACTCAACCAAGACAACATCGCCAATTTGTTGATTTTCTAAAGCGAAATAGGTAAAATCATCATTAAGAGCGTTCGGCAAAATTATTTGCGCAAATTTTGTCATAAAATGATTTTAATAAGTTGAATTGAAGAATTATTTTTTTAAAATATAAAGTAAAAAAATTTTCTTCCAACCTTAATTATTAAAATTTATGAAATTCTTTGTCGATACCGCTGAAATCTCTGAAATCAAAGAGCTCAATGCTTATGGATTGATTGATGGCGTCACCACCAACCCAACTTTAATTGCCAAATCGGGACGTAAATTTCAAGAAGTAATCGCCGAAATTTGTGCAGAAGTTTCTGGTCCAGTTAGTGCCGAAGTGGCTTCTGTTGATTACGCATCAATGGTTCGTGAAGGTGAAATTTTGAGCAAAATTGCTAAAAATGTTTGCATAAAATTACCGTTGACGATGGACGGCATCAAGGCTTGTCGCTATTTTTCTAACAAAGGAATTCAAACCAATGTTACTTTGTGTTTTTCACCAGCTCAAGCAATTTTAGTCGCCAAAGCCGGTGCGACTTTTGTTTCACCTTTCGTTGGCAGACTTGATGATATCGGTCAAGATGGTTTAAATTTAATCGGCGAAATTTGCGAAATTTATGACAATTATGAAAATTTTAAAACGCAAGTTTTGGTAGCTTCGGTGCGTAATCCAATTCACATCGTTGAGTCGGCGAAGCTTGGCGCTCACGTTGCCACAATCCCCGCTAAAGTTATTAAACAATTAGCCCAACATCCACTTACCGATAAAGGCATTGAAACTT
>JBIIFQ010000168.1:0-3172 GCA_044237235.1 Rickettsiales bacterium | reverse complement strand
TTTTAGATTATGTAAAAAGTTGAAATGAAAAAATTCTAAAAAAGACGATTTCTTGATTTTGTTTTTAATCGACAATTTTTCCAAATTTTTAATTAAAAATCGGTGATTTTTTAAGATAATTTTGTAATTTTTAGATGATTTTATAAGAAAAAATATGAGGTTTTTTAAATTTAAAAACAAAATCAAGAAATCGTCTTTTTTGGAAAATTATTTTTTAGAAATTTCTACTTCGGCTCGAAACCGTTGATTATCTAAGCTTTTCTGACCCCCCACGGCTAAATGTTTTAACTACCGTTAAAACATTTTAGCCCGCTCCCCCTCAAGGGGGGAGCTACAGCCCGTTGATGTTGCAAGTTTTTCTAAAATTTGTAGGGGTGTAAGCCCTCAAGGGGGGAGCTACAGCCCGTAAGCTTAACGAGTATTTTTGCAAATTGAAGGGATGCAAGCCCTCAAGGCTGGAGCTATGTATGAATGCTTTTTAAATTGAGTTTGGGAATTTTTAAAAAGCTTAGAGAAATCACAACTCATCAACATTTTTTCCAGAAATTTTTTTAGATAAAACCTCATTTACTTTTTGTAAAATTAAATTTTCGGCGATTTTGGCAAGTTGTTTCTGACCTTGATTTATAAGCTCTCTTTGCTCATTGAGATTCTTAGAAAAATTTTGTGCAAGGGTTAAATTTTGTAAATCAAAAATTGCTAATTCGATATTTTTTCGATCATCTTCGCTTAAAATAATTTGCGGATTTTTTAAATCTTTTTTAATAATTTCAACATCATGATTAGCCTCGACGATGACTTCGGTGAGTAAGCGATTTTCGATGTCGGTTTTGGAATTTTTAAGTGATTCGAGTAAAATATTTTTGACATCATTTTCGTTTATTCCATAACTCGGACGTACAATAATTTCTTGTTTTTCACCGGTAAATTTTTCTTCCGAGGTGATGGTTAAAAGCCCGTCGGCATCGAGAGTGAAAACAACGCGAACCCTTGCAATTCCTGCTTTCAAAGGTGGTATATTTTTGACTTCAAATTCCGCTAAAGAGCGACAATCTTTGGCAAATTCTCGCTCTCCTTGCACGATATGAAATTTCATGGCATTTTGATTATCGGCATAAGTGGTAAATTCCTTAGCTTTGGCGATTGGGATTGTTGAGTTGCGGTGAATAATTTTATCAACAATCCCGCCCATCATTTCAATGCCCAAAGATAGCGGATTAACATCGAGTAATAAATTATTTTTACTATGTGATAAATTATAAGCTTGATGGGTGGCACCGATAGCAACAACGCGGTCGGGATCAAGATTGGTAAGAATTTTTTTGGCACCGAAAATTTCGGCTAATTTTTTTTGAATTAACGGAATTCGGGTTGAGCCACCGATTAAAATAACGCCGTCAATTTGGGCAATTTCAATTTCTAAATCATCGATTAAATCCGTTGCTAGAGTAATAGTTTTGTCGATTTTTTCACTAATTAAATTTTCAAATTCTTGACGCGAAATATTTTCAAAAAAATCTTGCGACGATAATTTTTCTTTTACTTCTTTCGGATTTTTAAAGCCTTTTTGACGTAAAATTTCATCAAAATCATCACCGCCTAGATTGTTGTCACCAGCCACTCCAAGCACTTTAAAAACACCACGATCAATTTTTAAAATCGACACATCAAAAGTTCCGCCACCCAAATCATAAACCAAATAAGTTCCGCGTGATTGATTTTCTAAACCATAAGCGAAGGCTCCCGCTGTAGGTTCGTTGACTAAGCGTAAAACTTCAAAACCGGCGATTTCGGCGGATTGTTTGGTGGCATTTTTGGCATTCTCATCAAAATAAGCGGGCACTGTAATTACTGCTTTCGTTATGGTTTTTTGTAAATTTTTTTCAGCAATTTTTTTTAAATATTTTAAAATTTCTGCCGAAATTTCGATCGCTGAAATTTTTTTATCACCAATTTTTAAGGCGATGGCGTCTTTATTTTCGCTATTATCAATGATTAAATCATCGTAAAAATTTTTTGACAAAGAAAGTTTTTTTAATTCGGAATAATTTTTCCCCATCAATCTTTTTATCGAAGAAATTTGATATTTTCCGACAGCATTTTTACCAACTCCAACTACTTCGCAAGCCTCATTATAAGCTACTTTGGAGGCGATCATGTCATCGCCATTTTCATCGCGAAAAATTGTTAATTTTTCATTTTCAAAAATACCAATTAATGAATTTGTGGTGCCTAAATCAATACCGACAACTAAAGCTTCAGAATCTTTATTTTCTGGTTGTGGAATTGGTTCTTGAATTTGTAAAAGTGCCATTTTATTTTAAATTTTTTTGACGATTTTTTAAATCAATTAATGATTTTTTTAAATATTTTGCTTTAATCAAAAACTGCGTTGCTTTATTTAATTCATTACCTTCGAAAGCATTTTGAAAATTATTAATCAAATTTTTAATTTGCGAATTTAAATTATTTTTTAGTGCTAAAATTTCATCTAAATTATTAATTTCAAAAATTTCTTCTTGCAAATCTAAAATCGCTTGGAGCGTTGAAATATCTGGCTTAATGTGGTTTTCATCATTTTCAATATCAATATTTTTTAATTGCAAAAGATGCGAAGCGCGTAAAAAATCATCACTTAAAATTTTGTAAGCTTCGTTAATTAAAATTGAATGTTCGATCGAGTTAAAATCTGCTTTATCGGGGTGAAATTGGTTTTGAAATTGATGATATTTTTGCTCAATTTCGTTTAAATCGATGGTGAATTTTGGAGCTAAATTAAAGAGTTCAAAATAATTTTTCATACATTAAAACTTTCCCCACAACCGCATCGACCTTTTTCGTTGGGATTAACAAAATCAAAGCCCGAAGATAGTTCATCTTCTTTAAAAACCATCTCACTTCCAATCAAAAACATTGAGACTTTTGGATCAATGAAAATTTGAATTTGCTGTTCCTCATCTGCGCACAAAATTACATCATCATATTTGGAAATATTTTTGTCGGCGATGGCAAATTCAATCGTGTAGCTAAGTCCCGAACATCCGCGCGTTCTTACCGAAACGCGAATCCCTTCACAAGGCTCGGTTCTTTTACTCAAAAGTTTTTTAATTTGAGTAATCGCTTCGGGCGTAACCGTAAGATAATCAACGATCGCATTGCCTGTTTTAGAAAA
>JBIIFQ010000167.1:0-3177 GCA_044237235.1 Rickettsiales bacterium | reverse complement strand
CCCCGTAAGCTTGACGAGTATTTTTGCTATTATAAAAAACTAAAAACTTATCGCGGATACGGCGATTTACTCGCCGTGAAGCGATTCAACTGAAAGCTAAATTTGCGTCAGCAAATTTAATGCGTAGCAGGTCCCAGTCGCTAATCTTTTTTGAAAAAAAGATTAAGCGTTTATCAACAAGAAAAACCCAAAAACTTATCACGGATGTCCCGATTAACTCGCGACGAAGCATTATAATAAATTCGGTCGCATCATTTAAGAGTGGAAGTGGTATTATTCAATGAAGATTTCTTAACCCTTTCGGAAGTCGATTTTAATTGACCGCACGCCGCCAAAACATCGTCACCGCGTGTTTTACGAATGGTTGAAATTAAATCATTTTTCTTCAAAATTTCTTGGAATTTTTTGGTTTGAGTAAGATTTGAAGTTTCATATTCACAACCATTCCATTTATTGAATGGAATCAGATTAACTTTGCAGTTTAAATTGTATTTTTTAATGAGTTTAACGAGCTCATAAGCATGCTCATCTTTGTCGTTAACGTCACGAAGCATGACATATTCAAAAGTAATTTTTTGTTGCGGATTTTCCTGATTATAAACTTTGCAGGCGCTTAACAAATCATGTAATGGATATTTCTTATTAATCGCCATTATATCGGTTCTAAGCTTGTCATTTGTTCCATGGAGCGATATTGCTAAATTTACCTTTAATTCTTTTGAACAGCGTAAAATTTCGGGCACTAAACCTGAAGTCGAAATAGTAATTCGTCTTTTTGAAAAATTTAAACCTTCGGGGTCGCAAATAATTTCTAAAGCTTTAGCAACATTTTCGTAATTGAAAAAAGGCTCGCCCATGCCCATGAATACTACGTTGGTGAGCTTGCGATTTTTAGAATCCCAATCATTAATTAAATCTTTGGTTAAAATTATTTGAGCGACTATCTCATGTGGCTCTAAATTTCGCACTAAAGTTTGGGTTCCGGTGTGACAAAATTTACAAGATAAAGTGCAACCAACTTGAGAAGAAACGCATAAAGTTGCGCGATCTTCTTCGGGAATATAGACGGACTCTACTTCGCGACCATCTGAAAGTTTTAGTAAAAATTTTATTGTATTATCAAAAGACTTTGTTAGATTATTGGTTGTCAATCTTTCAAACAAAAATTCTTGATTTAAAACCTCAATGTTTTTTTTTGAGACATTGGACATTTTAGAAAAATCTACTATGCCTTTTGAGTAAATCCAGCTCCATATTTGAGTGGCGACAAAGCTCTTAAAACCTAGGCTAACAAGTTCTAAAACTAATTCATTTTTTGTTAGAATAAATATGTTGTTTTTCTTATTATGAATCACAAATAAAAAATTTATTTTTTGTTTTTATTTAAAAGATGAATAAAAGTTTATTTAAACTTCTAATGTTTAGTGGAAAATTTATTAACTTAAAAATTATTTATCATTATGAAAGAAAATAAAGTTGTTACTATTTCTGCTCAAATTCCAGCTGAGCTTGAAAAAACTCTTATTGAGCTTTGTGAACTTGAAGAAAGATCAAAAAGCTACTTCATTAAAAAAGCTCTTGAAAAATTAATTCTAGAAAAAACAAAAGGAGCAAATTTTTCAAAAAAAGAAACCAATCCTTCTGCTAAAAAAATTAACAAATAAAATTAATCGATAGTTTTCATAAATTTTTAAATTATTTATACCATTCTCTAACAATATTTTCAATTTCAACTGAAATTTTTGTTAGATTTTTAATTGCATTTTCTTCGCCTCTAAGGCTTGTTCCGATAGTTTTAACTTCATCGAATCCCATGAAGTTAAAAGTCGCGTGAGACAGAAGTGCAATTGAATTCCAGTTTGGGTAATTCAAGTTAAAAGTTTCGTTTGGATATTCTCCGCCCGATGAAAATATCGTGAGTATTTTTTTGCCAGACATCATTTTTTTCTCATAGGAGAAAGTCTCGTTAAAAAAGACTACAGCATCGATATAAGCTTTCATGAGGGCTGGGAATCCAAAATTATGCATTGGGCAGGCCAAAATGATTTGCGATGCCGATTTAAATTGCTTTATGAGAGTGTCGTTTTTTTCTAAAAGTTTTGCTTCGGAAGAATCAAGAGGCTGATTATTATAATTTCTTTTATAATAAGACTTGATGCTTAGTTCATTAAAAATTGGTATTTCAGCATGTAAAAGATCGAGAGTTTCTACCGGATGTTTTTCTATTTTAGATAGAAAAATATCAAGTATCTTCTTTGTGTTTGAAGCCTCTCCGCTTGGTAAATATTTAACAATTAATGTTTTCATTTAGCAAAATAAATAAATTTTTTGTTGAATAATCTATTATCTTTTATTCTTTGTCAAGAGAGATTTTAATATTAATTATAAAGAAATTTATATTATTTTATAATTAATATTAATGTTTAGCAGTTATATTAAATTTTTCTTTAACGAAAATAAAAATATTTTTTAAATGTTTTATAAAATAATTAAATTCTTTTATTCAAATTGTCAAAATTAAATCCTATAGAGTAAATTTTTAGATTATAACATTAATCATAGCGCTTCAAAGAGCTTGATTTTTGAACAACGCCAAGCGATTAAGAGATTTTTATTTAAAAATATATAATCACACAAATTTGAAAAAATATTTCTCTTAATTTAGCATTATTTGTTAAAAATGCTGTGATTATTCTTCAACAAAATCGAATCTTTCTTCTTTGCCTCTACTCATTCTTTTGCGATCATTTGGATCAAGCATTTTTTTCCTCAAGCGCAATGATTTTGGGGTTACTTCAACCAATTCATCATCGCCAACATATGTAATCATATCTTCAAGAGTGAGGATTCTTGGCGGAGTAAGACGAATTGCTTCATCGGTTCCAGAAGCGCGAATGTTGGTAAGTTGTTTGCCTTTTAGAACGTTAATTTCAAGATCGCCTTGTTTAGAATTTTCGCCGATAATCATACCAGCGTAAACTTTTTGTTGAGGTTTAACAAACATGGTTCCGCGGTCTTGGAGATTCCAGAGAGCGTAAGCTACAGCTTCGCCAGCATCAGTTGCGATTAAAGCACCGTTTTTCGATCTTTTCATTTCGCCTTTATAAGGAACGTAATTATGGAAAATACGATTGAGAACTCCTGTTCCTTTGGTGTCGGTTAAAAATTCACTTTGAT
>JBIIFQ010000016.1:0-11640 GCA_044237235.1 Rickettsiales bacterium | reverse complement strand
ACTTGCCAACATAATTCTTGCGCCAGCTTGGCTTTGGCCGGGTCGCGAGCGATTCCTGTAAGCATCACTCTTGCTTCATTCACGGTAATGTCAATTGAATTTCCTGGATTTTTTAAGCCTTTGGCAATAAACTTTAGAGCAATTTTGCTAGAAATTTTTAAATCACTTCTGGTGTCGTCGATAGTTTTTTCGCGATAAGCTAAACCGGCGCCAACTCCAGTTGAAATCACGATTGTTTCAACGCATGAAGTTAGTGAAAATAGGGCAATTCCTAACAAAATAATTTTTTGATTTTTAAAAAAATTAAGAATTTTATAATTTTGCAACATAAAATATATTTTAGTGGGATTCATGATTTATCAATAGAGTTTTATAAAATTTATTGATAATTTTGATAAGAATTATAATTTTAAATTCACCATTTGCAATTTATTTTTTGCACTCTAGAATTTGATTCAAATATTTGATATTTACTTTATTTTTAAGCGGGCGTAGCTCAGTGGTAGAGTACAACCTTGCCAAGGTTGGTGTCGAGGGTTCAAGTCCCTTCGCCCGCTCCAAAAATAACTTTTTCTTTATTTACTTTCCTGCAAAAATTCACTTATCTGCCTCATCAAATAATCACCCGTAAGCGCAATATGAAAATCACCATCAATTGCGATAAATTTTTTTCTTGAATTAAATAACTCATACAACTTTACGCCCTCTTCAAATGGCACAATATAATCTTTATTGGCATGCATAATCAAAACTGGAGCGCTAACTTTTGAAGCAACCTTATCCGACTCAAAACGATCTTTTAAGATGAAAGAAATCGGTAAAAACCAATAAGTTTTTTGCGCAATCGATAAAATTGAAGTGAATGGAGCCTCCAAAATTAAACCACCAAAATCATGCTTAGAAGCCAGATTTACAGCTACTGCCGAACCAATCGACTCACCAAATAAAATAATGTCTTTACTAGAAATATTTTTTGATTTTAAAAACTCAAATGCTGAATCGGCATCTTGAAAAAAGCCTTCTTGTGATGCATCCCCGCTTGATTTAGCATAACCACGATATGAAATTGCCAATACTCCATATTGCATTGCAAATTTTTCAAAACGATCGGAGCGCCCCATCAAATTTCCAGCATTGCCATGAAAATATAAAATGGTTTTTTGTCCTTTTTGCGCTTTACTATACCAACCGTAAATATTGGTTCCGTCGGCATCTTTTAAATTAATTTCTTGAAAATCTTCGGGAATAAGTAAGATTTTTCCAAATGGATAATATAAAAAATTTCTTTGGAAAATATACATAAATGCCACTATAAAAATATAGAAGGCTAAAATTTTTATAAACAATTTTTTTCTAAAAATTCTTTTAATCAATTTTATAAAATTTTACAGAGTTAAATTAAAATTTTTTAAATCTTCACTATTTTGAATTGAGCGCGATTTTAAATTTGGACAAGTTCTCGAAACCAAGCCCGACAACACTTTGCCCGCTCCGAATTCAATTACTTCTTCAATGCCATTTTGTTCAAAACATAACATGGTTTCGCGCCAACGAACCGAACCGGTGATTTGCTCAATTAATAAATTTTTAATTTGCAAAGGATCTTGAATTATTTGCGCCGAAACATTTGCCACCAATGGAACGATTGGTTGATTAATTATAGTTTTTTCCAAAGCTTGCGCCATTTTTTCTTGAGCGTCCTTCATCAAAAGCGAATGGAAAGCACCACTTACGGGCAATAATATAGCACGTTTAGCACCTTTGGCTTTAGCAATTTCAAGCGCTCTTTCAATTGCAATTTTTGAGCCCGAAAGCACAATTTGACCAACTGAATTATCATTGGCAACTTGGCATATATCGGAATTGGAAGCCTCTTTGGCAATTTCTTGAGCAACATCAATTTCAACTCCTAAAATTGCACACATCGCGCCCGAAGTTTGTTGTCCGCATTTTGCCATTTCACTGCCACGAATTTGTAAAAGTTTAGCAGTGTCTTCGAGGGTTAAAGCTTTTGAAGCACACAATGCCGAATATTCACCAAGTGAATGACCCGCCGTTAATGAGCATAAATCTTGAAATTTTTTGCCAAAATCTTTTTCTAAAATTTCAATTAAAGCCACCGAAACCGCCATTAATGCTGGTTGAGTATTTTCAGTTTTGGTTAATTCTTCTTGCGAACCTTCGAACATTATTTTAGTTAGATTTACTCCTAAAATTTCATCAATTTTTTTAAAAACTTTTTTGGCGGAATCAAAATTTTCATATAAATCTTTACCCATTCCAACTACTTGAGAGCCTTGACCAGGGAAAACAATTGCGATTTTATTTTTCATAAAATTATTCTTGATATTTTTTAATAATATTTTTTACTTCCTGCTTAATATTATCATCATTTAATGCAAAAGCAAGATTGGCTTCTAAATATCCCAAAACGTTTCCGCAATCGAAACGATTTTGCATATTTTTTTCATAAAAAAACGGATAATCTTTGCACATTTCACGAAGCGAATCAGTGAGTTGAATTTCGCCACCACTGCCAATTTGAAATTTTTCTAAATATTCAAAAATTTTCGGTTGTAAAATATAGCGACCAATGATTGCTAAATTTGATGGAGCCTTATCAATTGCGGGTTTCTCGACCATGTCAATAATTTTTTCAGCGCCATCATTTTTGATAATTCCATATTTATTTACTTCACAAAGAGCAACTTCGTCAACGCCAATAATGCTTGAATCCACAGGTTTTGATTCTAATTTTTTAATCATTTGCATTAATAAATTTTTAGAATTATTTGGCGCAGGCATTAATAATTCATCGGCTAGAATAACTGCAAATAATTCATCCTTATTAATAAAATTTCGAGCACACCACACTGCGTGACCAAGCCCCAAAGGCTTTTGTTGACGCACAAAAGAAATTTGTCCAGCTTGTGGCATCCAACCAATAACTTTTTTTAATTCTTCGGCTTTATGTTTTTCATCAAGCTTTGATTCAAGCTCATAAGCGTGATCAAAATGATTGGCAATAGTGTTTTTATTGCGCCCTGTAATAAAAATAAATTTTTCAATTCCAGCTTCACAAGCTTCTTCAAAAGCATATTGAATTAAGGGTTTATTGGCGATGGGTAACATTTCTTTGGGTAAAGATTTGGTGGCGGGTAAAAATCTAGTGCCGAGACCACCTACGGGAAATATGGCGGTTTTAACTTTTCTCATTGCTCACCTACAATTTTTAATTTGCGATAAATAGTTGAGCGTCCGATTTCAAGTTGCTTAGCAACTTCCGAAAGATTGCCGTTGTAGATGTTAACAAGGCGACGAATAATTTCTTCTTCGATTGATTCAAGAGTTTTACACTTCCCTTCATCATCAAAAATATCGACGAGTTCACTATTTATATCTGAACTTTTTTTAATAATCGCTTTGGCTTTGGTTAAGCTACTACTTTCTTTGTGAAGTAAGTGCGGGAAATGTTCGGGCTTCAAAATATCGCCGTCACAAAGCACTACGGCACGAAAAATAGAATTTTTTAACTGACGCACATTATCTTCCCATTCATAATTGTGAAGCAAGTAAATCGCATCCAAAGTAATGGTCTTAATTTTCTTATTTTCATTAATAGCAAAATCACGGCAAAAATTCTCGGCAAGCATTGCTATATCTTCTTCCCCTCGCTCTTTTAAATCGGGCATTTTAATTGAAAAAGCAGCAATTCGATAATATAAATCCTCGCGAAATTTTTTAGCTTGCACAAGTTTTTGTAAATCACGAGTGGTTGAAGCAATAATTCTAACATTAGCTTTAACTGGATATTTACCAAGAACCGGGACGAACTCACCTTCTTGCATAAATCTTAATAATTTTACTTGGAGATCAGTCCGTAAAGTTTCAATTTTTTCAAAATAAATTGTGCCATTATTTGCTTCGCGAATTTTGCCAATATTCTTATATGTGCCGTCTGAAACATATTTTTCTGATCCGAATAATTCTTCTTCACCATTAGCTATTTTTAACAAATCGCAATCAACAACAATAAATGGCTTTCCTGAGCTTTGACTAGAACCATGAATGGCACGAGCGAGCAACTCCTTACCAGAACCTCGAGGCCCTTCCACCAAAATTGAAACATTTGAATTTACAACTTTTTTAGCTAGGCGAATTGCATTTAAAATTGGTTCACTTTGTCCAATAATATCTGAAAAGGCAACTTGATCTTTGCCTTTTCGAGCCAAATGCGAAACTTGATATTTTAAATTTTTCTTTTCAATAGCGTTATTAATTGATGCAGTAACTCGAGCAAAAATATCGTTTTCACCCTTGACTATGTAGTCAATCGCTCCGTAATTAATGGCGGTGATCGCCAAATTAACATCCTGATTGGCGGTTAAAACTATAACTTGCAAATCACCTTTGATAGAATTTATTTGTTTTAGAACCGTTAATCCATCAAGGTCGGGCATTGATAAATCAAGTAACATAACGTCAACATCATGACATGACACACCTTTCAAAACCTTGCGATTCATGAAAAAATCAACGACTTCCATACCGCTCGACATCACTAAATAATTATGACCAAGATTTTCGATAAAATGGCTAATTACCTTACGTTGCGTAGGCTCGTCATCAACAATCAAAATAGTTCTTTTAACCATAAAATTTTTATAAAAATTAATTTTTGTATTTTCAATTAAACGATTTTTCTTTCAACTTCTTTTCTTGTAAAAGTTGAATAATTTTTGCAGAAGTTTCTTCAACCGACCTTTTAGTAACATCAATTACAGGGCAATTTAGTCGATTAAAAAGCTTGCGCGATTCTGCAACTTCTTCTTTTATTGACTCAATTTCGCCATAATTACTCGAAGCTTCCTGACCAATGGAAGTTAATCTTGATTGACGAATTTGAGCCAATTTTTCTGGATTGATTATTAATCCAACAATTAAAGGTTTTTTTATTTCAAAAAGCGAAGTTGGAATAGTTTCAATCGAAACAAATGGAATATTCGCAACTTTATATCCCCGACATGATAAATAAACCGAAGTTGGAGATTTTGAAGTACGCGAAACCCCAACAATCACAATATCGGCCTCATATAAATCCCAACTAGATTGACCATCATCGTGGGTAATTGTATAACTTATCGCATCGACTCTTGAGAAATATTCATTATCGATCAGATGTTGCCTGCCAACGGCATGACTAATATTTTCTTTTAAATAATTTGAAAATTCAGCTATAATATGCGACAAAACAGGAATGCATGGCAACTGAAGTTTGTAGCACTCTTTGCGTAAATCTTCTACCAAATCATCATGCATTATTGTATAAAGAACTATTCCCGGTTTTTTTGCAATAGCCTCTAGAACCCTATCCAGTTGAGGTTTGGTGCGAATCAATGACCAAATAAAGTCATTTGATTCAACCTTTTCAAACTGCGATAAAACAGCCCTAGCAACCGAACTAAGAGTCTCTCCCGTAGAGTCAGAAATTAAATGTAAATTTATAATTTTTTTTTCCATTACAAAAATTTTATTTGTTTATCTACTAAGTTTTTTGTTTTTAGAAAAAAAATCAATCAAATTATTTATAAAAAGATATTATTTTTATAAATATCTCAACTCGACTATATTTTGTTCAATATTTATAAATAAAATAAATACGAGGATAGGTTTGGGCTGGTTTTTATATAATGATGGTGAGCACGGTTGGAATCGAACCAACGACAACCTCATTAAAAGTGAGGTGCTCTACCGACTGAGCTACGTGCTCTTCAAAGTGAAGAATAATTAAAAAACGAATTAATATTAAAAACTTAAATAAAATCAATTCCAAGTTAAATTTTAAAAAATAAAATCAGCAAAGTAAATTTAATTTTTGTTTTTGTTTTTTAAACAAGGGTGATATTTTTAAAAATCCAAACTTAAATTGCAATCACTTTTATAAAAATTTTCTTAATATCTTTAAATTCACTTAAAAAACAAATTTTAATTAATGAAAAAAAAAGTTATAATTATAATTCCAGCGAGGCTCGCTTCAACCAGATTGCCCAACAAACCTTTGGCAATGATTGAAGGCAAAACTATGATCCAAAGAGTTTATGAACAAGCTTTAAAAGCCAATTTAGGTGAAGTTATTATTGCCACCGATGGCGAAAAAATTGCCAATGAAATAAAAAAATTTGGGGGTAAATTTATTTTAACCAACCCCGATTTACAATCGGGCACCGATCGTATTTATTCAGCTTACAAATTATTAAATGAAGATTTTGATATTATTGTTAATGTCCAAGGCGATCTTCCAAACATTGATCCTAGCGTTATTAGTGAATGCGTAAATTTAGCTTTAGAAAATGATTGCGATATCGCCACCGTTGCCTCAAAAATCAGCGATATTTCTGAAATTAATAACCCAAATGTGGTAAAAATTGCTTTAGCTCAAAATGGTTTGGCGCTTTATTTTTCAAGGTCTGCAATTCCTTTTTCTAAAAATATTAATGATGATTATTTCCATCACATCGGCATTTATGCTTACAAAAAAAATGCCTTGGAAAAATTTATTAATTTATCGCCTTCACCTCTAGAAAAACGTGAAAGCCTCGAACAACTTCGTGCCCTTGAAAATGGCATGAAAATTGCCGTAAAAATTGTTAATGCTCATCCGCTTTCGGTTGATACGCAAGAAGATTTAGATAAAGTTATTAATCTCATTAAATCACGATGAAAGCCGTCAAAAAAACCAAAAAAATTATTGGATGGAAAGAATGGTTTAGCCTTGATTGCATTGCCCTGCCCGCCATTAAAGGCAAAATCGATACGGGCGCTAAAACTTCAGCGCTTCACGCTTTTAATATTGAAACTTTTTACATTGAAGATGTTGAATATGTTCGCTTCGACATCCATCCTTTGCAAAAAAATAAACGCTTGGTTCGCAGTTGTATTTCACGGGTAATTGATCGACGCATGGTTTCCGACTCAAGTGGCAAAAAAGAGAAAAGAATTGTAATTAAATCTGATTTAAAAATTGGCGATAAAAAAATTCGAGTTGAGCTTACTCTCACTAATCGTGATAACATGTCATTTCGCATGCTTTTAGGACGCGAAGCAATTATGCAAGCAAAAATGATTGTTGATATTTCAAAATCTTTTGTGCAAGGTAAGCTAAAAAAAAGTAAAGTTTTAAGACTTTATCGTGAAATCAAACCCAATTTATTAGAAATTTAATTATGAAAATAATATTACTAGCCTCTAATCCCAACCTTTATTCCAATCAACGCATTATTGAGTCCGCCAAATCTCGTGGTCATGATATTGAATTTGTAAATGTTGGTGGATGCTACATAAAAATCTCTTCACATAATTGCGAAGTTTATCATCAAGAAGGCAAAAAATTAACTAAAGTTGATTATGTAGTTCCGCGCATTAAACCCGCGATGACATTCTACGGAACGGCGATTGTTCGCCAATTTGAAGTGATGAATATTCGCTGTTTAAATAATTATTATGCCATCACTAAATCACGCGATAAATTACACACTTTACAAATTTTAGCTCAACATAAACTTGGCTTGCCCATCACTTCTTTCGCTAATTCATCTTACGATACCAAAGATTTAATCAAAATCGTTGGTGGCGCACCTTTAGTCGTTAAACTGCTCGAAGGAACTAAAGGCGTTGGCGTTGTTTTAGCCGATACCACCAAAGCCGCCGAAAGCGTTATTAACGCCTTTCGAAGCCTCAAAGCCGATGTTTTAGTTCAGCAATATATTAAAGAATCGAAAGGACAAGATATTCGTTGTTTTGTGATTGGCGATAAAGTTGTGGCATCGATGGAGCGCACCGCTCAAGAAGGCGAATTTCGTGCTAATATTCATCTCGGAGCAACTGCCCGTTCAATCGAAATTAGTAATGAAGAACGTGATTTAGCCATTCGTGCCGCCAAAATTATTGGTTTGGAAGTTGCCGGAGTTGATATGGTTCGCTCCAATTCGGGGGCAAAAATTCTTGAAGTAAATTCGTCTCCGGGGCTTGAAGGAATTGAAAGCGCTAGCGGAATTAATATCGCCGATAAAATGATAGAATTTATGGAAAACAAATTTAAAAATAATGAAAAAAGTTGAAGCAAAAAAAATATTTCACAGCGACATTGAATTTTTATTAGGTGCTCATAGTTTCTCGCAAATACCAAAGCACCATTATCCCGAAATCGCTTTCATCGGCGCCTCAAATATTGGAAAATCAAGTTTAATTAACGCTGTTTTTGCCAAAAAAATTGCCATCGTTTCTTCAACTCCGGGACGAACTCGACAATTAAATTTTTTCAAAATTTCTGGTTTCCGTGATGGCTTCGTGATGGTCGACATGCCCGGATATGGCTTCGCCAAAGCAAAAATAGAAAATATTCAACATTGGCAAGATGTAAGTTTTGATTATTTAATGAATCGCCCCAATTTAAAAAGAATTTTTTTATTAATTGATGTCACCAAAGGCTTGAAAAATCATGATTTAGAGGTAATCGATATTTTTATTCAAAATAATATTTTTTTCCAAATTATTTTAACCAAAATCGATAAATTAAATTTGGCGGATCAAGAAAAATCGGCTCAAGAAATTGTAAAAAAACTTGAAGTTTATCCATCATTTTGTAATAAAATTATCAAAACTAGTAGTTCAAAAAAATATGGAATTACCGAATTACAAGATGAAATTGTTGAAATTTTAAATAATTTATGAAAATTATTTTAACAATTTTAATCACGAGTTTTATAATTTTTTTAATAGTTTTGATGCTTAATTATTCAACTTACAACGGCAATAACAAAATAAAAATTAACAATGAAAAAGAACGCAAAAATTGAAAGCAAAAATATTACTAAAGATTTAACACCACGACAAATTGTTGAAGAATTAAATCGCTATATTGTTGGGCAAAATGACGCCAAAAAAGCGGTGGCAATCGCCCTTCGCAATCGTTATCGCCGTAAGCTCGTTGATTCTCCGCTTCGCGAAGAAATTATGCCAAAAAATATTTTGATGATTGGGCAAACTGGAGTTGGTAAAACTGAAGTGGCGCGTCGTCTTGCTAAATTGGCAAACGCTCCTTTCATTAAAGTTGAAGCGACAAAATTTACCGAAGTTGGTTATGTCGGTCGCGATGTTGATTCTATTATTCGCGACTTACTTGATGTCTCCATCAAAAATAATAAAAATGAGATGAAAAAAACTGTGCGTGACAAAGCCGAAAAACATGCCAAGAAAAAAATTCTTAAAATTTTAGTGGGCGAAACTGCGCTCGATGAAACACGCGAAAAATTCTCGAAAATGCTTGATAATGGCGAGATGAACGACAAGGAAATTGAACTAGAAATTATTGATAATTCATCAAATTCCATGAATAGTTTTGATATTCCGGGTGGGCAAGTTGGTATGATCAATATTTCTGAAATGATTGGCAAAGCCATCGGCAGTGAAAAAACTAAAAAAGCGCGGATGACGGTCGAAGACGCCATGAAAACCTTGATTGACGAAGAATCAAACAAGATGATCGATGAAGATAAAATCATTAAAAATTCTTTAAAAGCGGTCGAAAATGACGGCATAGTTTTCATCGACGAAATCGACAAAATTTGTGCGAAAGGTAATTTAAAAGGGGGCGATGTTTCGCGTGAAGGCGTCCAACGCGATTTGCTTCCAATCGTTGAAGGCACGACAATCAGCACTAAATATGGCATCGTCAAAACTGATCACATTTTATTCATCGCCTCGGGGGCGTTTCATGTCGCCAAACCGTCGGATTTATTGCCCGAATTGCAAGGGCGTTTTCCAATTCGCGTTCAATTAAAATCGCTAACCGAAGATGATTTATTGAGAATCTTAACCGAGCCTGAATCCAGTCTTATCAAGCAATATACCGCTTTGCTTGCGGTCGAAAATGTTATATTAAATTTTAGCGAAGATGGCATTAAGGAAATGGCAAAAATTGCTTTCAAAGTTAATGGCGAGATTGAAAATATCGGCGCGCGTCGACTTCACACTATGATCGAAAAAATCTTGGAAGAAGTTAGTTTTGAAGCCAACGAAATGAAGGCTGGAACCGAAATTATAATCGACTCAACTTATGTTAACAAACATCTCGGCGATTTATTATCCAGCAAAAATGATTTAATGAAGTTTGTGTTGTAGAAGATTTTTTATTATTTTTGTAAAAAAATTACAAAATAAACAAAATTCTTGCAATAAAAATCATAATATTTTATATTTTTTGCAAATAATTCGCAAAAAATATTTTTTAATTTATGTTGATTTCATTCTCTGTTAGCAATTTTCGCTCAATCAAAGGTAAACAAACTGTTGAATTTTCTGCCAACGAAAAATATCACAGCAAAAGTCAACCTCATTTAAAAAATAATATTTTTGCCACCAAAAATAAGCAAGTACCAAATTTATTAAAATCAATAGCCCTTTACGGCTCCAATGCCTCGGGCAAATCTAATTTAGTAAAATCTTGGTATTGCTTTGGCTCAATGATTTTAAATAGCAAACTAAAAAGAGGTGAAAATGTTGAAGAATATGATCCATTTATTTTAGAAAAAAAATTTCAAAAACCAACAATTTTTGAAATTGATTTTATCGCCTCAAATTCAACAAGATATTTATATGAATTTGCCTTTGATTCTTCGCAAATTCATTATGAAAAATTATCTTCTTATAAAGACGGTGTCGATGTTTCGCCAAAATTAATTTATGAAATTGGTTTTAAAAAAAATAAATTATATCACGATTTTAAAGATAGCTTTGAAGGCAATAAAGACAAGGCTTTAGATCTATTTGAAAATACTCAAAATAATTTATTTTTACCACTTAATATTAATGAAGATGGCAATAAATTTTTAAATCCAATTTATGATTGGATTCAAAATTATGCTGGGGTTATTTTTGAACACAAACAAGAATATATTGAAACTCTTCAATGGATTGAAAAAGATAAAAAAAATAAAGAAAAAGTTGTTAAGCTTTTACAAAAATTTATGAAGAAAATTTTAGCGAAGAAGAAAAAAAATTCATGAGAATAAGATCTATTATTACCTTCATAAATTCTACCGGGACTAGAATGACAAAAAATAAAATGTCCCTTGGAACTCTAAATTTATTTTCGATTTCGGCACCGATTTTTAAAATTCTTGCCGATGGTGGCGTATTATTTTTTGACGAAATTGATCGTTCTTTTCATCCCGATATTTTACTTGAAATTGTTAAAATGTTTCATGACAAAAACATTAACCAAGGCAATGGGCAGGTGCTTTTCACGGCACATAACGACATTTTGCTTGATAAAATTTACGACAAAAGACTTGATAAAAAAATTAGCTTATTTCGTCGCGATCAAATTTGGTTTGTGAGTAAAGATGAAAAAGAGCAATCTAGTCAATTTTATAGCCTAGATCAATTTAACGGCGTTCGCGATAATGATAATATTTGCACGCGTTATCGCAATCATGAATTTGGTGCCCGCCCCTTTATTGGCAAGGATAAGTAGGGCTTAATGGCAAAGAATCAATTCATAGACAAAAATATTTTAATAATTTCAGAAGACGAAAAATCTTTCATTTTTTATATGGAATTTTTTTTAAAGGAATTGAAATT
>JBIIFQ010000164.1:0-3184 GCA_044237235.1 Rickettsiales bacterium | reverse complement strand
GCTGGTGTCGCCAAAATTATTTGGAAAATTTTTTTTAACCATTGCAATAACTTCCAAAGTAATTGGTGAATTTTTTAATTTTAAAATTTTCGGCGGATGAATATCGGCAGGCATGGTTTGGCGATTTTCTTTATCGTAATTCCATTTGCCACCGACGGGCTTTAATTCTGGCTCGGAGGTCGTTTTTTTGCGAGAACTTTTTGGCAATTCTTCCATTAAAATTCTAGTTTTTTTACGCATTTGATGATAAAAATTTTCGAGCAATAAAGTTTTTTTATCTTTAACAAAATTAGCAAATTCGTGATGAGAACAAATAAAACGATCGTCATTGCGAATTTCCAAAGGGACTTTATTTTTCTCTTGAAAATCGTTGAAAAGCTTCAAAACACGGTATTCCGAAGGTTCGGTTAAAATTATTTTTTGGGGTTTTAATTGTTGATTAAATTTCAAAAGTTCGTCATCAAAACTGCCAAGATTATCTTTGTCATCGAGTTTGGTATAAAAAATTTTATAACCATTTTCTTGTAAATAATTTTTAAATTGACGCATCGCCGAAAAAATTAAAACCAATTTTTTTTGATGATGTGGGGCATATTTTGTTTCGTCCCAAACCTCTGCCATCAATATTGCATCGAGTTTCTTATCAAATTCTTGAAGCGATGAAATATTCAAAGAAAGTTGATCGCCTAAAATAAAAATTAAATTGCGCATATTATTTAGAAAGTTAAAAATGAATCAAAAACTCTTAAATTTATGATTAAACTTTTACAAAAAAATTGCAAATTCTTAATCACGGGGGCAACGGGATTTATTGGCTCAAAATTATGCCAAGAACTTTTGTCCGACGGGCATCGAATCGTTGCTCTTACGCGTCAAAAAAATAAAATTTCGGCGCATGAAAATCTAAAATATATTAATGATTTAGATGAAGAAAATTTTAATTTTGATGTGGTAATAAATTTGGCGGGAGCCACAATTTCAGACTATTGGACCAAAAAAAGGCAACAAGAAATTCGTGAAAGTCGTCTTGATATTACGCAAAAAATTGTTGAAAAAATTTTTAATAGCGAAACTCCGCCGAAGCTTTTTATTAGCGGTTCGGCGATTGGATTTTACGGCACTTCAAACTCCATAATTTTCAGCGAAAATTCGCAAGCAACCAAGCAAAATTTATTTTCACAAAAATTATGCAAAGATTGGGAAGAAATTGCGTTAAAAGCGACAGATAAATCGCGAGTGGTTTTGCTTCGCACCGGTGTGGTTGTAGGCGAGGGCGGTGGAATAATTAAAAAACTTTCTATTCCTTTTAAATTGGGACTTGGAGGTAATATTGGCGATGGAAATCAAATTATGAGTTGGATTCATTTGCAAGATGTGATGGGAATTTTAAACTTAATTATGAATAATTCTTCGATTGTTGGAGCCATTAATTTAGTAGCTCCGAACGCTTGTTCCAATGCGGAATTTTCGCAAAAATTAGCTAAAAAATTTTCGCGTCCCCGTTTTTTTCATATGCCAAAAATAATCGCTCAAACTTTATTTGGTAAAATGGGCGAAGAGCTTTTGCTTTCTTCACAAAAAATCGCACCGCATAAGGCGATTGAAAATGGTTATGATTTCAAATTTTCGCGGATCGAAGAAGCGATTGAAGAGCTTAAAAATATCTAAAATTTTCTTTAAGTTATCACGAATTCTGTTTATTGTTAATTAATATTATTTAATTTTCTCAAAAATATGTATAAAATAATAATTTTTTTAGTAATTTTTTTTACGAATAAAAACGCACTTGCCGACTTTGTTCATCCGCTAAATTTTGATGAAAAAACTCAAAAAAAAGAAGTCTTGGATTATATAAAAGATCGTGTCAAACAAGATTATTGTAGTAGCTCGGTTGATATGTATAATACCAAATTAACTTGAAAATACATGCTTTTATAATTTAAAAATTAAGCTTCATCTTTTTGGCTAAAAATCTTCAAAAAGCCTCAGCCGTATGGGCATACGACTTCATTTTTTAAAGATTTTTATCTCAAAAATATTTTGCTTAATTATTAAATTTTCAAGTTAATTTGGTATAATCATTCAACTTTAAGAATGATGGAGCAACAAAATCTCGATTCTTTTAAAAAACTTACGCAAGCGCAAGATAAAAAAATTATGGATAAAGTAATTGAAGATTATTGTTCGGGAACGGTTGATATGTGTAGCTATTCAACTATTTTGATGATGTATGAGCAGAACTTTAAAGCTAGCAAAAAAGAATTGGAATGGTAGTTTTATATTTTATTTTCGTCTTTTTTACGTGGATCGAAATAAAGCAAAATTGGTGCCGAAATATAAATCGATGAATAAGTTCCAAGAGCGATGCCAAAGAAGGTGGCAACACTAAAACTAAATAAAGCCTCTCCGCCAAATAAAATTAATGCAAGGAGCGAAATAAGCGTTGTGCTTGCGGTTAAAATGGTACGACTCAATGTTGAGTTGGTGCTTGAGTTAATCAGAAGTTGCAGATCCATTTTTTGATAATTGCGTAAATTTTCACGAATGCGATCGTAAATTACCACCGAATCATTGATCGAATAACCAATGATAGTAAGGATTGAGGCGATTGAAGTTAAATTAAATTCTAAGCCCGTAATTGAAAAAAATCCGATTGTAACGATGGCGTCGTGGAGTAAAGCAAAAATGCCTCCGAGTCCAAATTGCCAATCGAAGCGAATCCAAATATAAATCATAATGAAAACAAACGATAAAAACAAAGCGAGGAAACCTTTGAAAATCAACTCAGAACCAACTTGCGGACCAACAAAATCAATTTTGCGATATTCAACTTTGGTAAAATTTTCTTCCAAAATATTTTGAATTTTTTTGATCAATTTATCTTGATCTTGAGAGGCTTTAGAAACGCGGATTTGAACATCATTTTCTCCAGATTCTTGAATGTGAATGTCGTTAATTTTGCTGGATAAAACTTCGCGAATTTTAGAAATATCTGGGTTTTCATCGATGCGAGCTTCAATTAAAATGCCACCAGCGAAATCAATTCCATAATTGAGCCCCTTGGTGAAAACCAATATTAGAGAGCCAATCATAAATATAATCGAAGCTATTAAGGCGATTTTATGAATTGACATAAAATCGACTTTGCAATTATTAAGAGAGACTCTGATTTTGCTAATTATTG
>JBIIFQ010000165.1:0-3184 GCA_044237235.1 Rickettsiales bacterium | reverse complement strand
TTCCGAGAATATCTTCATTGAGAATATTTCCGGCAATACGACATGAAAAAATATCGCCGAGACCTTGATCAAAAATTAATTCCGCCGAAGTGCGCGAATCGATGCAACTTAAAATCAACGCAAAGGGATATTGCTCATCGGAAGTGTCATTGACTTGTTGCAATAAATTGCGATTCATTTTCAAATTAGTAACGAAGCGATGATTGCCGTCTTTCAACATTTGCAAAGCATTTTCGGGCGTTAGAGAATTACGCATTTTTTTTGTTAAAGTAACCATAAATTATATTTTATTAATTGTTATACCTTTAAGCGTAAGTTTAATATTTTTTTCTTTAGAACTTATTTGAAAATCACGCAAAATTTCATAAATATCGTAATCAATAATTTTAGATTTTGAGCCGTCAATTATAACATTAGAATTTTCAGGAATTGACTTTAGAAGCTGTAAAATAGTACCTTTGTTTAGGAAAGAAACTTCTTCGGCTAAAATAATTTGGTGTGAATTTTTATGCTGATTATCGATAATATTTTCAAAAGAATTTTTAAAATTATTGAATAAAATAAAAGCCAGCGCAACCACCATTCCAAAAATTACTCCCTTTAATAAATCAAAAGCAAGCATGCCAATAATTGTAATTAAAAATGGAATAAATTGGTCATGTCCAAGTTTAAAAACTTTGATAAATATTTTTGGATTAGCCAGTTTATAACCTACAACCAGAAGGATACAAGCCAAGCTAGCATATGGAATCATATTTAAAATATTGGGAATGGCGATGGCACAAACCAGCAATAAAATTCCATGAAAAATTGCCGAGTTTTTGCTTTTTGCCCCAAAAGAAATATTGGCGCTACTACGGACAATTACCTGCGTAATCGGCAATCCACCAATTAATCCCGAAATTAAATTACCAAAACCTTGCGCTTTTAATTCGCGATTGGCGGGGGTAATTCTCTTAAGATTATCAAGCTTATCGGTCGCCTCAACACATAGCAAAGTTTCAATGCTGGCAACGATTGCGAGCACCGCTCCCATCAAATAAATTTGCGGATTTCGTAACATTTCAAAATCAGGGAAAATAAAATTTCCCAAAAAATCATCGAAAGTTTTTGCTACGGGAATTTGGACGATTTGATGTTCGGCTAAATCAACAAAATTGCTAGCAATAATACCAATTACTACTACAGCCAAAGGTCCTTGAAGTAGTTTAAATATTTTATATTTTTTCATCAAAAAATTATCCCAAATGATTAAAATAGCAATCGAAATAAAGGAAATTATCATCGCAATTGGCGTAATATTATTGATGGTTTCTTGCAAAGTTGTGATGGCGCCCTTATCAAGAAATTCTTCAAAATCAGTTGCCACAGAATTATCATAACCAACGGCGTGCGGAATTTGTTTTATAATAATCATCAAACCAATGCCACATAACATTCCCTTAATTACTGAAGACGGAAAATAATAAGCAATCGAGCCGAGGCGTAAATAACCCATAATAATTTGCAAGATGCCGGAAATGCAAACTGCCACCAAAAAACCTTGATAAGATCCAATTGTGGCAATATAGCCAAAAACTATTACCGCCAAACCCGCCGCCGGACCGCTTACCCCAAGTTGCGATCCACTTAACGCTCCCGCCACAATTCCACCAATTACGCCGGCAATAATGCCCGAAAATAACGGCGCACCCGAAGCCAGAGCGATGCCAAGACACAAAGGTAAAGCAACAAAAAAAACTACAATACTTGCCGGCAAGTCGTGTCGAATATTTTTAAATAAATTTTGCATGATTTTAAATTATAATTACTAGAAAATAAGGTGATTTATTTTAGCAATTATTGGGTGGAGATGTTGGAACTTCGCAAATAAAACTTTGACAAAAGGAAGAATTTGAGGAAAAATTAAGGTTGAGAAAGCTGGTAAGGTAAAAATTTACATTAAACTCCTCGCCTAGATAGCCAAGCTTCGACTTGCTGTTATTATTTTCCGCTTCACTTTCTGATTCAGCTTCAAATTCAATATTTGCGAGTTGTTGCGAATCAGAAAAATTCAAACCCGAAAACGCAAAGTTAAGAACCAAAAAAGTGCAAATTAGAGATGTTATTATAATTTTATATTTTTTCATGATTACCATTTTAAATCATCAAAAAAACTTAGTCAATTACTAAATAAAAACTTAATTGAAGCCAATAAAATTATAGTGGCAACCCCTCTTTTAAAAATTTCATCTTTAATTTTTAGATGGACATGATAACCAAAAAAAATCGCCACAAACACGGGAATTATTGTCCAAGAAATTTTAGCAAAAAAATCGATTTCTAATTTATTAGCAAAAAGCATTTGAGAAATTCTTAACACATTGCAAAACACAAAATAAATCGCCATCGTCGCCCGTAAAGAAGATTTTGATTTAAATTCATCGCGAATGGCACTTACCACAAATGGACCTCCTATTCCAAAGGCTCCTTGCGATATTGATCCGAAAAATAAAAATAAATTTTTTAACGATTTCGAAAATTTATATTTATCAAAAAAAATCATTTTTATGGCGAGAAAAAACAAAATTAATCCAAAAAATGTCGATAATATTTTTGCCGAGAAATGAATAAAAATATAAACTCCGATTACAGAACCCAGAAGGGCTACCGGAATTAATTTGGTAAAAATTTTTATTTCAAAATGTTTACGACTTCCATAGGCAATATAAAGCGAAGATAGCGTTCCAATATAAAGTCCAGCCAAGGTCATATCTTTAATATCGAAGAAAAAACTCAAGAATGAGTAGGCGATTAAACCTCCACCAAAGCCAAAAATACTTTCGAAAAAAAAGCCGATCGAAAAAAATAATGAAATAATCAAAGGGGCGTATAAGTAAGTAATCATAAATATTATTTCAAAAAAATAAAATGCTATTTGCTTTTAAAAAAAATTTTGCAAAAATTAATAACAAAATCAAAACTTAATACTAAGTTAATTTATAATTCAAATTTTTTTAACAATCTTATTCGCGAATGAGAAATTTTTCTTTTGCCTACAAAACATCATTTCTCATTTTTACCTTTACGTTTTTCATCAACGACGCCTTGGCTCTTGATAAAATTGCTAATAATCCTTACTTAAAAAAAACCACAATAATTGAAGATCAAAAGGCTTTAGACGATAAAAAAATTGAGCAAAAAA
>JBIIFQ010000166.1:0-3184 GCA_044237235.1 Rickettsiales bacterium | reverse complement strand
TCTTAATCTTACTCAATTCTCTCAAATCACATTCTTGATCAAATCAAATTTTTTCTAGTTAAAAATTTGACATGAATCAATTTCTGCCAAGACCTTTATTATTTGGATCAAATGCGTATTTTATATTTTAAATTCTTGACTTAAATCAAATCCCGCCAAGTCTTTTATTATTTGGATTCAATGCATATTTAGGTTATAATTTCTTGATTTATATCAATTCCCTAAAATCAAATTCTTGATTAATGTCAATTTTCTAAAATCAAATTCTTGACCTAAATAAAGTTCCCTTTTTTAATTTTGAAATAATAAATTAAATTTTTTATGAGATAATTTAATTTTTTTTAATCAAGCTAAAAATCAAGAAATATGAAAGATGATCAATCGCAAGAAATGTTGGGGGGGGAATTTATCTAACTTAATAATTATCTATGTTGCAGAAGGCGATCATGGCGATTTGCGCTTCTCGTCTCTTGTAAAGCAAATTGCCGAAACTTGTATTAAAAAAGATTTGAAATTTATGATTTTATCGGAGTTTAAAGATCAAAATGAAAAACTTGAAACCCAGGCTTTAAAAAATATACCAGATGAAAAAACGCACCAAGAGACAACTCAATTTTTAAATCAACATTTAACTCCAATGGGAGATTTAAGGAACAGATTTGTAGTAATTTTGCCAAGTGTTTCAAAGGGTTTGCCAGATGATATTACGCCATCAATGGTTTATGAAAAATTGAAGGACGGTGTCGATAATCCCGAAACGCAAAAATTGCAAGCACTTGAAATTCAAGTTAGAAAAGAAAATCAATTAAACGGATGTGGCATAGAGGGCGAGGGGGATTCGCCAGGAAAAAGCGGTAAAGATGTTAGGAGTTTTTTGGGCAATTCTAACGCTTTTGTGCAAAAAATCGTTCATCAAGAAATGGCGCAAGATGTTGTTAAAACATTAAAGCAAAATGAAGATACAAAAATTCTGATTGTTTTTGCGGGAACGCCCCATATTTAGGTGTTAATAAGGAATTAGAAAATTTAGATCCAAAATTAAAAGATTGCCAAAAATTGGTTGTTGGGATGTTTAGTGAAGAGAGTGTGAATTTGAAAAAATTGACCACCGTTAAATCTGTGCAAGAGGCTATGCATAAATCTGGAAAGGAATCATGTCAAAAGGTGGGAGGTGTTGTGAGCTTTGAATGCGATGAAAATGATTCAACAAAGGCAATAATTCCTAGTGAAATTATAACATTAATTGAAGGAATGGCTCGAAAGAATCCTGGCTCGACTCCAAAAACTTCACCAGAATTAACTTGTAAATTGTTGGCGGAAAAACTTGATTTGAATCAAGAAAAATCTTGTGAAATTTCTTAAATCTTTGACCTAAGTCAAGTTTAAAAAATTAAAATCACCAGATTTTTTTGATTCAAATCAATTAATTAAAGTTTAAAATTGTAATAATTTTTTTAAACTCAATATAAATTTCTTAAATGAGAATTAATATAAAAAAAGTCTCGTTAGGTTTTTTTATTTTATCTCATTGTTACATTCATTGATTGTGGGTAAGAGAAGCCAGATCCCGTTCCAGCATCAATAGCCCATCCAATTAAACCACCAAATAAAATATTTCCCCAAATAATTGGTTCATGTCCCGATTTAAAAGTTTGCGATCCTTTTAAATTTCTATTTGTGCAGTTTATGGAAAGATCGCCATATGATTTTTTTATGAAAACTGAACTTGGTGTTGAAGCGATCCATTCACCTTTGTTGTTTGTGAGTTTGCAATTTGAGTTATTTAATGTTGAATTATTTGAAGTGGTGGAGGAAACCGTAACCGACTGATTTCTTCCGCTAACAATAGAGGCGCAACTTGAGCTCAAAAGGAGAATTTGAAGAATTAATAATGTTTTTATAGTTAATAAAGTTGAAATTTTTTTCATAAGTTTTAAAAGATTTTAATAATAAAAAATTTATTGTTAGTTTTGCCAAATTTAGTGCCAGCAAAAAATAAAAATAATGAAGTTATTAAGGAATTTAGTTCAACGAAAAATGGACTAGAAACACTTAAAAATTTTATGAAAACCAATATATTCTGTCAATAAAAAATATTTATCTGGCATTGTTAAGGCTATCTCAAAAAAGCGAAGCGATTACTTGCTTAAGGGCAAATTGCGGATCGCTTAATTTTGTAATTCGTTATAATTGGAACTTTTGTTGATAAGAAAATTAACAGCTATTTTGCTTAAAACAATCATCAATATTTTGTGGATTCATTTCTTGACTTAAATCAATTTTCAGCAAGTGATTCCTTGATCTTAATCAATTACTTTTTTGGAAATTTCAATTCATTGATTTTGATCAACTTTCTCAAATCAAATTCTTAACCCAAATCAAATTTTTTGCGTCTTATTTATGTTAAATATTCTTGATTGATTTCTTGATCTAAATCAATTTTGGTTCCAAATTTTCCTCGTGAACGAATCACTTTTTTAAATTCAAGTAATATTTGAATTTATAGTTTGAGAGATTGGAAAAATACAAATAAGGATTTTTAAAAATATCTATAAAAAAGGAAAAATATTTATAAAATATAAACTATGATCATTTAAATCAAATCATAATAAAAATTTTTAAAATTTGGATTTTATCTATAATTTACAAGGGTTTTGAAGATTTTATATTTCATAAAAAAATTTAAAAAAAAATTAATTTTGCATTTAAAAATAATCACTTTAACTTCATAAATAAAAAAAATTTCTTCAAGATTTTGAACATCCGATGATACAAATTGATATATAAATTATGCAAAAATGCCAATCGAATAAAGCATTTTCGTTACTTGAAATCTCGATAGTAATTTTGATTATTGGAATTTTAATTTCCGGCGTTTCCTTGGGCGTTGATTTATATCGAGATTTTCGCTTAGCGAGTGCCAAATCTTTGACGCAAAATTCTCGAGTTGGAAGGATCGAGGGTTTAGTTTTATGGCTGGAGGCTTCGCAAAAAACTAGCTTTGAACCCGATAATATTGCCGATGGCACCGCAATCACTAAATGGAAAAATATTGCTCCAAATTTATTACCCAATGATAGGTCGAGATTTGATGCGGTTAAATCTGGTCAAGCAGCTTCGGGTCCAATTTATAGAGAAAATATTGTTAATTCTTTACCCGCTCTTGAAATGAGCTCGAGTCAAA
>JBIIFQ010000163.1:0-3220 GCA_044237235.1 Rickettsiales bacterium | reverse complement strand
TTAATCTTCTCTTTGAATGTTTTAGAGCATATTGAACAAGATTCTAAAACCGTTGCCGATCTTAAGAAAATGTTAAAAAAAGATGGTTATTTGATAATTTTTGTTCCAGCTTTTAATTTTCTTTTTAGTGAGTTTGATTTTAAGGTTGGACATTTCCGAAGATACAATGTCGAAATGCTTAAAAAAATTTGCGAACAAAATGATTTAGAAGTTGAAAATATAAGTTTTTTTGATTCTGTGGGTTTTTTTATTTTACTTTTTATGAAATTTTTTAAAATTGATTCTTGCAAAAAAATTACCACTAAAAACTTAATATTTTATGATAAAATTTTTGTTAAAATAAATATTATTTTAGATTTAATTTTTAGAAAAATTTGTGGTAAAAATATAATTTTAATTGCTCGTCCAAAATAGAAATTTTTTTAAAATTGGTTGGAACATAATTCTTTGCCAAAAAAAACTAACAAATTCTTTCGATCATATTTAAAGTCTTTTTTAAGAGCATTTGATATTACATCTTCATTATATTCAATAATTTTAGATATTTCTTGGCAATTATTGGTATAATTTTTTTTATAAAGGGGCATTTGCCCACTATATCCATTGATAGTTTTGGCGCCTAAATCTCTAGAGGCTATCATTATATTAATTTCATTTTGTACATAACTCGTTGGTCGATTTTTATTGTTAACTACGAAAAAGAATACAGAGTCTTTGTTGCCATGCTGTAAAATTAAATTTTTATATTCCTGAATCGTATTTTCTTCTTCTGAAAAATTAGAATTTGGAATAAATGATACTAGGCTTTCAGCTAAAATAATTGTGGTAAGGATATAAAGTAATTTTTTCTTATTTGTTTTTTCTAAATGATTGAGTGAAAAAGTAGCTAAATAAACAATGGCAAAAAATATTACATAAAAAAATCTTGTTGAGGCTCTTAGCAGAGAGAAGCTTGGAATAGATATTTGTAAAAAACCAAAAGTATTAATATATTGATCAAGCCAGAAGAAAAGCAGTGTAAGCAATATTGATTTGATTAAAATTTTATCAAAATATTGTAGGTTTTTGGATATGTTTTTATTAAAGATTAGACTAAGAGTAGCAAGCCACAAACCGATTCCAAAGAAAAATTGATTTTCTTTATAGTTCTCTAAAGATTTCAATGAAAAATAGTTTGTTATAAAATTCCATAAAGATGAATTGCTCAAAGTTAGTAATGAAATCAATGAGAAGTTCTCTTCATTCGTAAGTGGGCCTCTAATATTATAAATATTCATAGTTTCAAAATAGGGTAGTGCATATATCGTTAATACAAAAATGCCTAAAACTAAAATTGGAATTGAAATTTTTAAAGAAAATTTTTGCGGAAAAATTTTATGAAAATCATCTTTTTTAAATTTTGATAAATAAATCACAAAAAATATGAAAACAAATAAAGCTAGAAAATTGCCATTATAAGAGCTACATAATAATTGCAAAATTATGCATAAAATTATGTAAGAAATATATTTAAAATCTAAGGTTTCGAAATATTGTTTTGAGTATAAGAGAGTAAGGGGAATGAATGCTTTAAAATTGAGTTGCATATGCCCAATTTTTAAAAGAATAATTTGGTTGAAAGTGAATAAATAAGCTCCAATTGCTGAAGAATTTGCGGAAAAATTAAATTTTCTTAAAACATAATAGGCAGAAATAAAATTGGCGAAGAATCCACAAAAAATCCAGAAATTAAAAGATTTACTAGAGTTAAAACCTAAATTTCGAAAAAAAGCGTAAATAAAACCTAAAAACCAATGATTATCGGACAACATGATTACGTTAGGAGCGGGGTAAAAAAAATTGGCATTTTTGAAACTTTGCTCTTCTCCAATCAGTGCTCGATAAAAATGCTCTAAAACGAAGTTGCTAAATCTTCCGTCGCGAAAATCTCCAAATGAATTGGTGCCAAATTTTATTTGTGAAAATGCATGAAAAATTCCAAGAAATAATAGCGAAAATGCCAATAAATTTTCTTTAAATAGAAAGGTAAAATTATAATTTTTGTATTTTACTAAGGTCATTTAAAAATTATTTACTTTCTTCAATTGCTTTGGCAACATTGAACATGGTTTGTTCGTCAAAATGCTTGGTGATGATTTGTAATCCAAGAGGTAAGCCTTTGTTGTCAAAACCTGTGGGCACTGAAATGGCGGGCAATCCAGCCAAATTCGAAGGAACGGTAAAAACATCATTCAAATAAATTTTTACGGCGTCGAAATTTTTCATTTCTTCAAAACCAAAAGCTGAATTTGGAGTTGATGGCGTTAAAATGGCATCAACTTTTTTGAAGGCGTCGATAAAATCATTTAAAACTAAGCGACGAACTCTTTGCGCTTTTTTGTAATATGCATCATAATAACCAGCGGATAAAACATAAGTTCCAATCATGATTCTTTTTTTAACTTCTTTACCAAAGCCTTCCGCGCGAGTTTTTTGATACATTTCGTTAATCGAAATATTTTCTTGTGAAGTTCTAAAGCCATAACGAACACCATCAAAACGCGCTAAATTTGAAGAACATTCGGCGGGAGCGATTACGTAATAGACCGCCGCGGCATATTGAGTGTGAGGCAAAGAAATATCGATAATTTCGGCACCGCGATTGCGTAAAATTTCGATACCTTTTTGCCATAATTTTTCAATTTCAGCGGGCATGCCATCGATTCGATATTCTTTGGGAATTCCAATTTTTAAACCTTTAACGTTGGAATTTAATAATTTTTCAAATTGTGGAACGGCAATGTTGATTGAGGTTGAATCTTTATTATCGTGACCCGAAATTATTCTTTGAAGTAAAGCACAATCTTCAACATTTTTGGCAAAAACTCCAGCTTGATCAAGTGAACTAGCGAAAGCAATCATGCCATAACGCGAAGAGCGACCGTAAGTTGGTTTTACGCCAACGGTGTTAGTGAAAGATGCAGGTTGGCGAATTGAGCCACCGGTGTCGGAGCCGGTTGAACCTGCGCATAAATTAGCGCTAACTGCCGAAGCCGATCCGCCCGAAGAGCCTCCCGCCACTAAATCTTCGTTAGAATCGTTGCGTTTGTAAGGATTAATTACTTTGCCAAAATAAGAATTGGCGTTGGCGGAGCCCATGGCAAATTCATCCATGTTGGTTTTGCCAAGGCAAATAGCGCCTGCGTCAAAAAGTTTTTGAGTGACGGTTGATTCATAAGTT
>JBIIFQ010000161.1:0-3234 GCA_044237235.1 Rickettsiales bacterium | reverse complement strand
TCCTTCGTAAAG
This sequence comes from Rickettsiales bacterium, assembly GCA_044237235.1. Lineage (GTDB taxonomy): Bacteria > Pseudomonadota > Alphaproteobacteria > Rickettsiales > UBA1997 > CAILUF01. The sequence goes on along the minus strand of JBIIFQ010000161.1, from coordinate 3,222 downwards.
GGAGCAATAAAATTAAATAACAATAATATTTTGGGAGTTACTTCAAAATTCGAACTTAATTTTAATACTAATTCTAAAAACGAAAATCCCAATCTTGATCAAGTTTTTTTATATCTCGATAATAATTTTGGACGTTTTGAATTTGGTAATTTTGTGGCGGTAAATCAAAAAATGAAATATGGACCAGCCCGCTTTGCTAGAGGAGCGGGAGGTATTAATGGTAAATATTTAGAACATGTTAATTTACCAATTTCAAATCAAGATTCATCTTTATGTAATGGCAATATTTTATCAAATTCTTGTGCAAATATTAAGCATTCGCGTTTTATTACTCTAGCTCAATCCCCAATTGGTCATGGCGGATATGCTAAAGGATTTTATCCACGCGATGTTGATAATTTTTATAATTTAAATTCCAAAATTTCTGACTTTAATCGCAATAATTTTCGAGCTTTGCGCGATGATAGCTATGAAGGTTTAGAAGATGCTTTAAAATTTAGTTATTATACTAAAAAAATTAATCAAATTCAATTCGGCGCAAGCTATGCACCTCTTAGTTCTAATCAAGGTTTTACCGCCAAAACTGCGCCCGATAGCAAAGATATTAAATTGCAAAATTTATTAAGTTTTGGAGTCAATTATTCCAATGATTTTGATAATTTAAATATCTCCGCATCTTCCACTGCAGAATACGCCAAACCGCAAACTAAAAATGGCATCACGAGAAATGAGCTTTTGGCTTATGATTTTGGGGCTAGTTTAAGTTATTTTGGTTTTACCTTGGGCGGATCTTTCGGTTCTTGGGGCAAGTCTTTATATGCCAAAAATGGTGTTTATTCATGCGTTTACGATTATTCAAAAAATTTATCCTTGCAAAATTGCGAAAATTCGTCAAATAATTTAAAAAATTCATCTTATTACACTACGGGATTGGCTTACCAAATCGGTCCAATCAACGCAAGTCTAACAACAATTAACAGCTCTTTTCAAAAAAATAAATATGGGGCAATTTCGTTTGGAATCGATTACAAAATTAAGAAAAATTTGCTAACTTATTTTGAGATTACTCAATATAAATTTAAGAGTGATGAGTTAAATATTTTTGATTTATCCACAGAAATAAAAGTTGCAAATTTTACAAAAAAAATCCAAAATAATAACGGAAAAGTTTTTCTCACCGGAATTTATTATTTATTCTAAAACATGACAGTCGACGCTCTCGATTCATTCTTACTGCCACTAAAACAAATCTTTGATCGCGACGGCGTTAATGAGATTTCAATTAATCGTCCTTTTGAGGCTTGGGTTGAAATTAAAGGTGATATGTATCGTGAAGAATTGCCAAATTTTGATGTCGAGCATTTGAAATCACTTGCTCGCTTAATCGCACAATCAACTGAGCAAAGAATTAGCGAAGAAGAGCCTTTGCTTTCAGCAACTTTGCCTAACGGCTTTCGTGTTCAAATCGTTTTTCCACCAGCTTGCGAAGTGGGAAATGTAGTGATGTCAATTCGTAAGCCATCGGCGTTAAAATGGTCGCTCGATGATTATGAAAAAATGGGCATGTTTGATAGTACTTCGGTTGGTGCCATTGAAGATAAAAACTCATTAATTCTCGCAAAATTATTGCAATTAAATCGCATTAAAGAATTTATTTCACGATCGGTTCTTTATAAAAAAAATATTATAATTTCGGGCGGAACTTCAACTGGTAAAACAACTTTTACTAACGCCGTGATTCTTTCAATTCCTCATCACGAACGTCTTATAACTTGCGAAGATGCTCGCGAAATTGATTTAACTTCTCATGAAAATAAAGTGCATTTATTGGCCTCAAAAGGGGCTCAAGGTCGTGCCAAAGTTACAACTCAAGATTTAATCGAAGCTTGTTTACGTCTTCGTCCCGAACGTATTATAGTCGGTGAGTTGCGTGGAGCCGAGGCTTTTAGTTTTTTACGCGCCATAAATACTGGACATCCGGGTTCAATCTCAACGCTTCACGCCGATACTCCTTTGATGGCAATCGAGCAATTAAAAATGATGGTAATGCAAGCCGGACTTGGATTATCTCCTACCGAAATAACATCTTATATAAAAAACGTTATCGATATTATAATTCAATTAAAGCGTGGAGAAAAAGGTAAACGCTATATTTCTGAAATATATTATCGTCCTTTACACGGCAATCAATAAAATTTAAATATAATGAAAAATTTAAGATTTTTTAACAAAAAATTTGATTATTTAACAATCGAGAGAATTATTGAAATAACAGGTGCTAAACCTCATAAAGACTGCGATCTAAATTCTAAAATTTTTGATATAAAAACTTTAGAATCGGCGACGCAAAAAGATATTTCATTTTTAAATTCGGGGCAATATCAAGATAAATTTTTTAATTCCAAAGCCGGCTTTTGTTTTATCGATGAAAAAAATATTAACAAAGTCCCGTCAACTATGATTGGCTTAATATCTAAGAATCCATATTTTTCTTACGCTCAAATTGTAAGTGAATTTTATGAGCAAAAAAAATCTGATTTTTCATCAAAAAATTTGATTCATCCTTCAGTAAAAATTGGTAAAAATGTTGAAATTGCTTCCAATGTTTTTGTAGGTAAAGATGTGGAAATTGGCGATAATTCAATTATTGGACCAAACAGCTCAATCCTTGATGGAGTAATTATCGGATCGAATTGTATAATTAATCCAAATGTTGTTATTACTTGTGCGATTATTGGAAATAATTGTCAAATATTTAGTGGTACCAAAATTGGTCAAGATGGCTTTGGATTTGTGCATAATGCCGGCAAAAATCATAAAATAATTCAAATTGGTATTGTCGAAATTGGCAATAATGTTGAAATCGGCGCCAATAGTTGCGTTGATCGCGGTGCTCTTGAGAATACCATAATTCACGATGAGGTAAAAATCGATAATCTTTGCCAAATTGCTCATAATGTTGAAATTGGATATGGCACTGTAATCGCTGGATCAACGGCAATTGCTGGCAGTTGCAAAATAGGAAAATATGTTCAAATCGGTGGAAATTGTAGTATCGGTGGTCATTTAAAAGTTGGAGATGGTGCCAAGATTGCGGGTATGAGTGGCGTTATACGTGATGTTGAGCCCATGGCGATAATGGCAGGAATTCCAGTTATACCAATTAAAAAATGGCATCGAATCAACACTCTTTTAAATAAAATGATTTCAAAAAATAACTAA
>JBIIFQ010000162.1:0-3234 GCA_044237235.1 Rickettsiales bacterium | reverse complement strand
TAAAAACATTCCCGCAATAAAGCCGGGAAGTAGGTTTATAAAAAACTAAAAATTACTTAATTTTTTTAATCCCTTCTCTAGCAAGTTCATCGGCGATATCATTAAATTTATCACCCGAATGCCCCTTGACCCAGCGCCACTCAATTTTATGTTTTTTGGTTTCAGCATCGAGTTCTTGCCACAATTCACTATTTTTAACAGGTTTTCGATCTGCCGTGCGCCAACCATTTTTTTTCCAACCATTAATCCATTTTGTAATGCCGTCCATCACATATTTACTATCGGTGTTGATTATTATTTCACTCGATTTTTTGATGATCTTGAGCGCTTCAATTACCGCCTGAATTTCCATTTGATTATTGGTGGTTTCTTTATTGCCACCCGAAATTTTTTTTTCATGTTCTTTGAACATTAAAACCGCTCCCCAACCGCCTTTCCCGGGGTTTCCTGAGCATGCTCCATCGGTATAAATTATTATTTTATCTTGTGGTGAATTTGGGTTTAACATAATTAAATTATTAAGGGTTTGAGTAATTTTTGGTAAAATTTAGCAATAAAATAAAAACATGTAAATAAAATTGTTAAATTTCTAACAGTTAAAATTAATATCGACAAAAGTTCGCCATTTTTTAAACTTAACATTATCGGCAAAAGAATTGTGGTTAATGTAAATATTATTAAAGAAAAAAACAATAATTTTTTAGATTTATAATGAATTGCTAAAATTGATATTATTGGCACCAAATAGCCAATGAATTGAGGAGATAAAACATTATGAAAAGATAAAAAAATTAGAATTATAGTTGCCGAACCTTCGAGAAATAAAAGTAAATCGATCAAAATTTCTTTGTTATTTTTTTTGCCGATTGCCAGAATTACAAAAGTTGAAAACATGAATAAAAAATAAATTATTTTGAATAAATGTTTTGTTAAAAAAATATTAGTATAAATATTTGGGTGGATAGAGGGACTCATCAATACATAAATTTCGGATTTTATATCCAAAATTTTATCAGTTATAAAAATATAATTCCCCGCAATTGAAAACATATCGATTTCTCTAAAATATTGGGAAGAGAGGTTTTTTAACATTTTAAAATCAAAAAAATATTCAAAAATTAATAAAGTTAAAATAATCGTTAAAGCGAGAAATAAGCCGTTTCTGAAGGTTAAGAATATAAATTCTGAAAGATTTATAGATTTTTTATAGCTATGAAAAATAATAGCTAATGGCAAGTTTAAAGATGATATAATTTTTGTCCAGATTCCTATAATTGATAATAAATAAAATTTAAAATTATATTTATTATCTGAAATATTGAAAAATAATATGTTTAACATAAAAATAAAAATAATCACATATTCTAAGCATTGATAAATAAAAAATGAAAGAATTGTTGAAGAAATAATCCACGTTAAATAGAATTTTTTTTGTTTGATTATTTCAAGCTTTTCATTGTTAAGTTTTGTAAGAATTTTTAGTGAAATTTGCATTGCTAATAAATCAAAAATCAAAGTAAAAAATTGGAAATATACCAGATATTCTTGATTATTTTTAAACTTTATAAAGTTAAGCGGAACAGCGTTAATCAAGGCAAAAAGCGGAGGATATTCAAAATAAAAATCTTTATATGGAATTAAAGATTGTCCAACAATTTGTTGGTAAATATTATAGGTGTGATGATTGATTAAAGGGTATGAAATGAAAAAAATTATTAGAATTTTTATAGCAAAAATTGCAACAAACCAACTCGTTAAATGTTCAAGTTTTTTATTGCAATTTTTTTGATCGATTAATACCATTTTTGGAAGATTTTGAAATCAATTTATGAAGCTTATTATTTTTCAAAAGATTTTCTAAAGAAGCTTCGGTGACACCTTTTTTACTAGCAACATTTTCAATCATTTTTGAAAAATCAAGAGCGCTTTGCGAGCTTAATAGACTTGATCCCAGAAATAATTTTTTAGTTAAATCATATGCAATTTCTGCGGGTATTTTATGCGAAATTGCAATGTCAAAAAAAATTTTTTGCATTAAAAAAATATAGGCGGGACCGCAACCGTAAAGCGCCGTTAACACATGAAATAATTTTTCATCTTTGACCTCAAAAGCGGTGCCAAAATTTGCAAAAATTTCGGCAATTATTTTTTTATTTTCGGTGGATAGATTTTTATGAATATAAGGGATAATGCCTTGATTTACTTCGATTGCAAGATTTGGCATCGAACGCACAATTTGTTTTTTGGAACCAAAAATTTTGCTAAAAAAATTTAAATTTTTGCCCGCCAGAATTGAAATAAAAATTGTGTCTTTGTGGAAAATTTTGGCTTGAGCAAATTCTTCGAGAATTGTTTTTGATTCTTGTGGTTTAATACAAATAAAAACTATGTCGACAATATAATTTTGCGGAAGTTTATTTAAATTATCGATATAAGGTAAGTTATTGATTTTATTGGATTCAGAAGGTTTTAAAACTAAAAAATTACATGAAGAAAAATTTTTATTTTCGCGGAGGTTTTTGGCAATAATTCCACCCATTTTTCCGCATCCGAGAAAAAAAATATTTTTGTTCATAATTTTTTAATTATGCTTTGCGATCGGCAATTGCTTGCTTAATTTCACCAATAGCCTTAGCTGGATTCAAGCCTTTTGGACAAGCTTGGGCACAATTCATAATTGTGTGGCAACGATAAAGTTTGAATGGATCTTCAAGTTCATCAAGCCTTTCTGCTGTAGCTTCATCGCGTGAATCCGCGATCCATCTTTGTGCTTGCAATAAAATTGCAGGTCCAAGATATTTTTCGCTATTCCACCAATAACTTGGGCATGAAGTTGAACAGCAAGCGCATAAAATACACTCGTAAAGACCATCAAGTTTTTCACGTTCTTGCGGAGATTGTTCACGTTCTTTTTGTGGATTGCTTGGTTCGGAAGCTTGAAGCCATGGTTTTATCGATTTATATTGCGCATAAAAATGAGTTAAATCCGGAACCAAATCTTTGATAACTGGCATGTGAGGCAAAGGATAAATTTTAGTAACCTTTGATTTGCAATCAGAAATTGATTTAGTGCAAGCTAATGTGTTGCTACCATCTATATTCATAGCGCAAGAACCACAAATTCCTTCGCGACAAGAGCGACGAAATGACAAGGATGAATCTTGTTCGGATTTCATTTTGATTAAAGCATCGAGAATCATTGGACCACATTTATCGGTATCGATTTCAAAACGA
>JBIIFQ010000015.1:0-12117 GCA_044237235.1 Rickettsiales bacterium | reverse complement strand
CATAAAAATTCACACCAAATTATTTTAGCCGAAGAAGTTTCTTTCCTAAACAAAGGTACTATTTTACAGCTTCTAAAGTCAATTCCTGAAAATTCTAATGTTATGATTGACGGCTCAAAATCTAAAATTATTGATTACGATATTTATGAAATTTTGCGTGATTTTCAAATAAGTTCGAAAGCGAAAAATATCAAACTTACGCTTAAAGGTATAAACATTAACAAAATATAATTTATGGTTACTTTAACTAAAAAAATGCGAAATTCTCTAACGCCCGAAAATGCTTTGCAAATGTTGAAAGACGGCAATCATCGTTTCGTGACCAATTTGAAAATGAATCGCAATTTATTGCAACAAGTCAATGACACTTCCGATGAGCAATATCCTTTTGCGTTAATTTTAAGTTGTATCGATTCACGCACTTCGGCGGAATTGATTTTTGATCAAGGTCTCGGCGATATTTTTTCATGTCGTATTGCCGGAAATATTCTCAATGAAGATATTCTCGGAAGCATGGAATTTGCTTGTAAAGTGGCGGGCGCAAAGTTGATAATGGTGCTCGGTCATAGCGAATGCGGTGCTATAAAGGGCGCATGTAATAATGTTAAAATGGGCAATTTAACGGGTTTGTTAAAAAAAATTAGGGTGGTAGTTAAAGAGTTTTCTAAAGACAAGAAAGTAAATCAACAATCGAGCGATTTTATTGATTTAATTTCGAAAGAAAATGTTAAAAATGTTTTAAAAAATATTCCGAAAAAAAGTAAAATTATTCGCGATTTGGTTAAAGATAAAAAAATTATCATTGTCGGTGCGATGTATGATATTTCCAGCGGTAAAGTTGATTTTTATTAAAATTTGTCAAATAAAATTATTAAAAATTATTTTGTTGTTTTTAGAAATTTCTCGAATAAATTCAAAACAGTATTTTAAAATAATCTTTATCAATGAAATTCAAATTTTTTTTCGGCACATTTTTATTGTTACTTTGCTCTTGTGAAAAAATAATTTATCAACAAGTTTTGTCAAATCGCGAACAAGATTTGAAATCAAGAGGCGGTTACGAATCTTATTTATCCCTAGAGTATCTTGATTTCTCAAGAAGATTAAGTTTGGTTAAAGATTTAGAAGCTTCAGAATATTTTGCCAAAAAAGGACTTGATATTATGAGTGGTAAAGCTTTTATTGCTGAAGATCCATTATTTTGGAAAGCTGATAGATCAAGGGTTGAAGAGCTTATTTTAGTGCAAAAAAAACTTGAAATACTTCTCAATAATCAAAATTTAGTTTATCAAATGCCGATTCAAATGGCGCATTTATCTTATCTTTACGATTGTTGGGCCTCTAAGGAATCAAAGGAAATTTTTATAGCCGACGAATTGTCACATTGCCGTGTAAGTTTTGGAAAATTAATTGATGAAATTGAAGTTTATCTTGAGGAATCCACTAAAAACAAGCTTCCCGATGTTAAAATTATTGAGCCAGAATTTTCGAGATTTGAAATTATTTTCGACGCCGAAAATTATTTGCTTAATGATAAAGCCAATAAAGCGATGATTGAAGTTGTTGATTATTTAAACAATTTTAGAGGAAAATTTAAAATTCTTATAACCGCTAACCCCGACAACGCAATCAAGGCTTTATATAATCAAACTTTAGTTAAAAATCGCGTTGAAATCGTTAAAAATTATTTAATAAAAAATGGTATCGATGAGAATTCAATTGAAGAGCGTATTGAAAATGAAGATTTTCCTGATATTATTGCCAATGATGATATAAAAAATCAAATTAATCGCTCTGTTGGAATTTATGTTTTAAGTGGCGATAGCGACTTTAAGCCTTATCCTTTGCCACTTTTGCAGAATTTGTTGTATAAGGCTCAAATTGAAAATGCGCGCAAAGAACGCGGTCTTGGTAATTAAAAATTATATGGAAATAAAATCACAAAAATATCAAAAAATTGTTATTAAAATTGGCTCTTCATTGCTGGTGGAAGAGGGAAGGGTGCGCGATAAATGGCTTGAAAATTTATCGCAAAATATTGCTAAAATAATCGATGAAAAAACCAAAATAGTTATCGTAAGTTCGGGCGCGGTCGCCTTGGGCAGAAATATTTTAAATATCAAAAATAAAAAACTTACTTTGCAAGAAAAGCAAGCTTGTGCTTCGGTCGGGCAAATTGAATTGATGAGTCTTTATAAAAATTATTTCGCAAAATTAAATTTAAATGTGGCGCAAATTCTTTTGACCGCTTCGGATTGTAATTCGCGTCAACGTTATCTAAATTGTAAAAATACCATCGAAACTTTGCTCGAAAAAAACATAATTCCGATTATTAATGAAAATGATTCGGTGGCGGTTGATGAAATAAAAATTGGCGATAATGATCGGCTTTCAGCTCGCGTTGCCCAAATGATTGAAGCTGATTTAATGATTTTATTTTCCGATATTGATGGGTTATATAATGACAATCCAAAAATTAATAAAGATGCCCAATTTATTCCGCAAGTTGAAAAAATAAATAAAGAGATTGAGAAAATGGCCCTGGGTGCGGTTTCAGAAGTCGGAACCGGCGGAATGATTACTAAAATTTTGGCAGCAAAAATGGCAATCGCTTCGAATTGTCCAACGATAATAACCAATGGAATTGAGCAGGATGCATTAAAAAAATTAATTTCGGGTAAGAAAAAATATACAATTTTTGAGTGCAATAAATCGTTAAATAAATCTTCAAAACACACTTCACGCGCCAAAAAAAATTGGCTTTCGGGTTTTGTAAATGCCAGTGGTTCAATTATAATTAATGAAAAAGCCAGCGAAGCTTTAAAGCATAAAAAAGTGAGTTTATTGGCAGTTGGAGCCATCGCGGTGCGCGGAAAATTTGCCAAAGGCGACGCCGTTTTTGTTAAAGACGAAAATCTTAATCATATAGCCAGTGGAATCATCAATCACAATAGCGAAGACGTTAAAAAGATTTTACAAAAAAACTCAAATGACATCAAAAAAATTCTCGGAAATTCAGCGAAATCAGAGCTAATTCATATCGATAATTTGTTCATAATTTCTTCATAAAAATTATTTGATTTATTAAAAAATTATTAATAAAATTTGTAAAAAAATATATTTTTAAATCAAAAATCACCAATAAAAATATGACCGAATTCATTGAAACTATTGAAAATTTTAAAGTTAGTTTTGGCGGTAAAAATAGCATTGACGCTGAATTATTTACCAAAACTATCAACAATACAATTGAGCTTGTAAAAGCAAGTGCCAACGCTATTGAGCCTAGTTGTTTTTTAAGATTAGAAATAAAATCAAATCAAGACGGTTCTTTTGAAACCATAATTGACGCAGTTGTAAAATATGCCAATGATGATTTACTTACAAAAGATAATGTTAGATTGGCTATTGAAGTAATTGGTGGTTTTTTAGCTTTTTTACAAATTAAACAACATTTGAATGGAAAAAAAGCTAAGAAGGTAGAAAGCAATGATAAAGAAACCGCTATAAAAAACCAAGAAAATGAAATTATTAAGGTTCCAAAAGAAATCGGAAACGCCTATTTTCAAAATAACAAAATAGATAATATTATAGTTAATCAATTTACTATTTTAACAGATAGATCTGATTATTCGATTGTATCAAAAAATGGTAAAATAACAATTAATCAAAAATCATACGAAAATATGAGTCAATCCGTAATAGACGAAAACCCTTCAGTAAACACTATCAGACAAAAACCAATAGAAGTGGATTTGCTTTTAAAAAAGCCAGATCTTCTTGGCGATTCAAAATGGCAATTTGTTTATAATAAGACGATTGATGCAAAAATAGAAGATGAGGATTTTTTAGAGAAAGTAAGAAGGGGCAAAATTAGCGTAAGAGCTGGAGTAAAAATACCTTGTCTTTTGGAAGTTGAATATGATTTAAACGATGGGTTTGATATTATACAAAAAAGTGAAAAATATAATATCAAGAAAATATTGGGTGAAATAATACAGCCAGAAGAAGATAAGCAGGAGAGTTTATTTAATTAGCGTCTAAAAAAAGTAGTTTTTTTGATTTTTAATTGGGCGGGGGCGATGCCGATAAAATCTTCAAAAGTAAAATTATTTTTTTGCATAAAATCAAAGATTTTTCGATAATTTGGACGCTCGGAATCGTCTAAAATCAAATATCCATCAGTTTTTATCGCTTCAAAAGAATTTTTAACACATTCAAATCTTTTTAAAGAATCGACAATTAAAAAATCGAATTTTATATTATTTTTTTGCGAATAATTTTGGGCAAAATGTTGATATTCATCTTGATTTAGAGCATCTTCATTTAAAAAAATTTCGCAATTTGCGTTGGAAAAATAATTTTTTTCCAACAAAAAATCGCCAGAATTTTTAAGAATTGAAGTAATGATTTCAAACCAACGGCTATTGCTTTCGAGGCTTACAACTTTTTTAACTTTCGAGGTGAAAAATAAAGTTGAAGCTCCACAACCAAATTCAAAAATAATGTGATTTTTGGTTAAATTTTTTTGCAAAAAATCAATCGCTTCAAATGTATACCAAGGAATTGGAAGATTGTTTTCATCAACAGTAAAGCCATTTCTCGAGGAATTTATCCAACTTTTTTTATATAAATTAAATTGATTTTTAGTTAAATCGGCGAAATTATTTTCCATAAACTATGGTGCATCTTTTGCTATAAACAAAATAATTTTTACTATATTTATCAACGGCGTAAATGCTTTGAATATTGCCGTTTTTGATGGCGCTTATCACCGATTGATCTCCCGATAATTTTACGGCGGTTTCGCCGATATAAGGGATGGTAAATCCGCCAAATAAATTATTACTACAAGCCTCGCCTTTTTTTATTTCGGAGAGGGAGTTTACATTAATTTTCTCTTGAGAGTTGAATTCTGTAGAGTAGCTTTGGCATGAAGAAATTGCGAAAAATAACAAAAAAGTAAAATTTTTTCTGATTTTTTTAAAAGAAAAACTCATGATTGCTAGCTTGTAAATTTGTTTTTATCATTATCAATATAACATTTTCCAGTCGATTTGTAAAATTTTTTCAGCGATATTTGTGAATTTTTATTGTTAATAAATTGAATAAAAACTGTAGTAATTTTACTATGTTCTATAGTACTATTTTCTAGGCTATAGACCGGCATAATCCATTGTCTATTCAGGTTAAATTGCATATTACTGGCTTCTCTCAAATCAAGTCGATATGGTTTTTTCACATTATTTGCGATCAAGGAAAATTTTATGTCTTTGGAAAATTTCATATTGCCAAAAACACTCGTGGAATCACTTACATTTAAAACTATTTCGCTTTCAGCTAAGTCGGGACGATAAATTTTTTGCGGTTTGAATGCTTTAAAAACTTCGGGTGGAGCTATTGTTATTGAGGATTCATTGATGTTAATTAAACTAAAAAAACCTTGTGAATATTTTGATGAATAGAGATATGGGGTGAGGGTAAAATCTGATTCATTGGAAATCATTATGTTGGTTAAATCGACATCTTTATAACCTCTTAAATCAACGGCAATATATGGTGAGTTTTTTGGTGAATTTTTGATGGCATATATAATTTTTGAAAAAACACTTTCATCTTCAAGACCTGATACTGAAGCAAGTTTAATGTTGCGACGATTTTTTAGATCTTGATTCGAAAGCTTTTTAAATAATTTTGATCGAGCTTGAATTTCTTGCTTCGTGTTATTGCAATCAGTGCTTTTTATCGAATCATTTAAATGATTGAATGAGCATGATTGGATTGCGAAGTTTATACAAAGAATGGAGAATAATTTTTTAGAAATCATTTTTATAATTTTTTTCTTATAATTTCTATTAAACCAGCATTATTTCAATTAAAAAATATCAAATAAATTTTTAAGTAAAAAAAAGAGCGATTTTGAAACAAATTAATATTCCAAAATCACTCTATAAATTTTTAAAATTTTTAGTCAGCTAATTCGATGAAATCAACAGATTCTTTACCTTTTCTAACGGTTAAAGTGTAGTTAACTTTTTGACCTTCGTTTAAATTCTTGATACCTGCTTTTTCAATGGAACTAATATGAACAAACACATCTTTATCAGCGCCATCTGGCTTGATAAATCCGAAACCTTTTGTGTAATTAAACCATTTTACTTTTCCTGAAAACTTTTCCATGATATTATATTTATTATTATTAAAATTATTTAAGAGAGTGAATAAAAAATATCACTCTTTCAAAATCAAAGCCTATTACTATAATTTCAAAAAGAAACAGTTATTTTGCTTTTATTGAATATTTTTTTTAAGTGCTAAAAATTGGTATTTTTTCTAGGCTTAAAATTTGGGTTAAAATTCTTTTTTGGACCACTAGATTTCGAAAAAGGTTTTTTAGCAAAATTGCCACGAGGCTTTCTGTTGCCAGAAAATCCTTCATCTTCTTTTTTCATGAATCCGCCAAAGATTTTTTTCAAAAAACCGTTGCTATCGCGTTGATTGCCGTCTCTTTCTTTGCCGTCAAATTTTCTAGGACCTTTGGAAAATCTAGCGGGACCATCTTCGCGACTTCTGCTACTGGATCTATTTTGAGAATATTCGCCATCTGGTCTTCTGCTTCTTGGAGCTGAACCGTCTTCTCTTTTGGTAAATTCTCTTCGTGCCATCGGCGCGTCTTCTCTATTGCCAACATTACCAATATTGTCATCACGTGATGAATCTTCGCGACGACCAAAATTGCCACGCGGTCTGTCGGATGAATCTTCGCGACGACCAAAATTGCCACGCGGTCTGTCGGATGAATCTTCACGACGACCAAAATTGCCACGCGGTCTGTCGGATGAATCTTCACGACGACCAAAATTACCTCTCGGTCTGTCCGAAGATTCTTCTCTATCGCGTCTTGGTGCGTTAATTCTGCGACCTGCGGGAGCGCGTTCACGACGTTCATCAGCAACGCCTTCTCCATCTTTTCTATCGCGATGTTGAACTGGGCTTCTGCCAATTTTAACGCCAAAAATTCCTTTATTAACCGAGCCTTCAACATTTTCAAACTCTCCAGCTTCTTCAACTTGAATTTTCATGCCAATGCTTTTTTCGATTGAGCGCAAAGCTTTCAATTCTGAAGTATCGCATAATGAAATGGCGAGACCTTCACGTCCTGCGCGCGCAGTTCTGCCGATGCGATGGACATAATTTTCGATGTCGCGAGGTAAATCAAAATTTAACACGACTGAAATATCGGCAATATCAATTCCTCGAGCCGCAATATCAGTGGCGATTAAGATATTTACACGATTGGAGCGAAAATCATTTAAAGCTTTTTCACGAGCATTTTGCGATTTATTGCCATGAAGAACTGCATTCTTAAAACCTAGAGTTTCAAGGCTTTGAGCTAAGCGATTGGCGTTGTGTTTCATTTGACAAAATATCAAAACTGAACCAGTTTGATGTTTTTTCAAAATATCGTTTAGAATATTGATTTTGTTGTTTCGAGAAGTTATAAAAACTTTTTGTTGAATTTTTTCAACAGTGGTTGATTGAGGAGTAACTTCAACTTTAACCGGATGTTTTAAAATTTTGTGAACTAGAGTTTCAATGGCTGGTGGCATTGTTGCCGAGAATAATAAACTTTGACGCTCTTTGGGTAAATAATCCATAATTCTTTTAACATCGTCAAAGAATCCCAAATCAAGCATGCGATCAGCTTCATCGAGCACTAAAATTTTTAGTTTTGAATAATCGACATATTTTTGTTTAGTCAAATCAAGTAATCTTCCCGGAGTCGCGATAAGAATATCGACGCCACTTCTTAAAGATTTAATTTGATGAACTTCGCTCACTCCGCCAAAAACAGTGGCACAAGTTAAGTGCGAATTTTTGCCGTAAACCTTAATGTTGTCCGCGATTTGCGTTGCCAATTCACGAGTAGGCGTAAGAATTAAAACCGAAATTTGATTTGGTGAATTTTTTTGGTGATTTTCGCTAAGATTATGAATAATTGGTAAAGCGAAAGCTCCAGTTTTTCCAGTTCCAGTTTGTGCGATTCCAAGAAAATCTTTGCCGGCAAGAATATGCGGAATTGCTTGAAGTTGAATTGGCGTTGGATGTGTATAACCCTTCTTTTGAAGAGCTGAAATTATATTTTCGTTTAAATTTAAAGATTGAAAATCAGTCATGAGTAATTTAATTATTTATTTATAAATAAAGCGTAGAGAAAACAAATAGCGATCCAAAAAACTCATCTAAAACTAAGAAAGAAAGGCTCAAATGAAGCTTATAATAAGGCTTCCAAGGTGTTGAAAGAAATCGTTATTTGTATTTTCAATAAATCGATTCTAAAATTTTATATTTGAAAAGATTCAAATAAAATTAAAATGGTGAAATAGATTTATACTTCCTAAAACTTATTTTAATCGCTATTTTCTATTTAGCTAGTTAAAATTAACAAAAATTAAAAAATAGCTTAAAAAAAAGGCAATAAAATTTTATTTAGAAATAATTTTTTATAATAAAAGTAAACAAAATTAATTGATGATTAATAATTATATTAATGATATTGAATCATTAAAGAAACAAAATTTATATAGAAAGCTTAGTTATAGTAATTCTTTATCAAGCAATGTTATTAGAAAAAATAACAAAGACTTAATTTCATTTGCTTGTAATGATTATCTTGGTTTATCGCATAATTCGGCATTAAAAAAATCGGCGATTTTGGCGATTAAAAAATATGGTGTTGGAGCTAGAGCCTCAAGATATATAACGGGAAATAATATTCTTTATAAAAAACTCGAAAAAGCACTCGCTAAATTTTATAAAAATGATGATTCTTTGGTTTTTGTATCGGGATATTCTTGTGCAATTGGAGTGGTGAAAGCTTTGGTGGGAGAGGGCGATTTGATAATTGCCGATAAATTAATTCACGCTTGTTTAATCGATGGAGCGCAATTATCGCAAGCTAAATTTATTAGATTTAATCATAATAATATCGAGCATTGTAAACAAATTTTACAAGAAAATCGTCATCAATATAAAAAATGTTTAATCCTTACCGAGACAATATTTTCAATGGATGGCGATGTTGGGAAAATTACCGAATTATTAAATCTTGCCATTCAATTTGATGCCATTTTGTTATCAGATGATGCTCACGGTTTGGGGCAAAATATCGAACCGCATTCGCGACATTTGCAAATGGGAACTTTGTCGAAAGCCTTTGGAAGTTTGGGTGGATTCGTGGTTGGTGATAAAATTCTAATTGAATATTTGCGCCAATTTGCACGATCGGCGATTTATTCAACCGCACTTCCACCGGCGATTTTAGCATCTTCGTTACAAGCATTAAAAATTATTTCTAAAAAAAATTTAGCCGAAAAATCCATTGAAAATGCTCAATATTTTTGTCAATTAATGGATTTACCGCAACCCGAATCGTCAATTGTGATTATTCAAATTGGTGAGAGTAAAAAAACTGTTGATATCGCAAAAAAAGTGGCTGAAAAGGGCTTTTTGATTGGTGCCATCCGCCCACCAACGGTGCCAAAAAATCAAGCGAGATTGCGTTTGACTTTTAGTTCTTCGCATCGAAAAAGCGACATTAGGAAATTAGTAAAAATTTTGCAAAATATCTTGAATTAAATTTGTTTTCAATATTGGCTAACAGGGATTTGAAGTAACCCCGTGCTCATGATTGTAATTTTCATTTTGTAAATTAAAATTAAGTTGTTTTGTTGGTGCTTATTATAAAATACCGACATTAAATCCGTAAATTTTATTACAACTTGAAATTTGCCAAAATGATTTTTATTAAGGTCTGCCTACTCCTTTTTCTTCTGTTTTAATTCTCTTAGCATCCCGTTCTTCCAATTTATCATTAGTTACTGGACTTGATGAAGGTGAAACATCTTCTTGTTTAATTGCAGGTTGTGGCTTCAATGATTTTTCAAATTCTCTAATTTTTTTAAAAAATTCTTTAAACTCTTGATTTTCTTGAGTTTTTTCTTTGATTTCATCCTGATCTAAAAATTCCGAAATTTTAGATTTTCCCTCGGGATATGTGCTATCAATGCCAAACATCGCTATTTTTTGGTCATTTGATAAAGAAGGGTTTTCTAATAAAGATGAAATAAGTCGGATCGCTTGTCCACAAGAATTATGATCTATAACGTGACGCAATGTTGCTTCAATAGCTCCAGTTAAATTCGCTCCAGTTAAATTCGCTCTCTCTAAATTCGCTTCCGCTAAATTTGCTCCGCTTAAATTTGCTCCAGTTAAATTCGCATCGCTTAAAAATGCTTCCCATAAATTCGCATTCGTTAAATTTGCTCTAATTAAAATCGCTCCGTATAAATTGGCTCCCTCTAAATTGGCTCCCTCTAAATTCGCTTCCCATAAATTCGCTTCCGTTAAATCCGCTTCAGTTAAATTTGCTCCACTTAAATTCTCTTTGATTAAATTTTTTTTACTTAAATCAAATCTTCTTAAATTAGCCGACTCCTTTTCATTTAAAGTTCTAAGATTTGATGAGGGAGATGTCGCTTCGGAAGACTCCTGTTCAATTCCAAGTCTCGATCTAAAATTTTTTTCAGATTCTTTAATTTTGTCAAAAAATTCTTTAATCTTCATTTTTGTTTCAAGACTTTTTTTGGTTGTTTCTTCATTTAAAAATTCAGAAATTTTAGATGGTTCTTGAGGATTTTGATCGTTAATACCAAACACCATTTTTCTTTGTTCATCTGATAAAGAAGGGTTTTCTAATAAATTTGAAATAACTGAAATTTTTTTTTGATAATTAATTTCATCGCGAGAATTTAAAATAGCGTCAGAAAAAGTTGCCTCAATAACTCCCCTTAAATTTGCTCCGCTTAAATTCGCTTCCGCTAAATTTGCTCCAGTTAAATTCGCTCCCGCTAAATTTGCTCCGCTTAAATTTGCTTCTTCTAACAAAGCAAAACTTAAATCCACTCCACTTAAATCCGCTCCGCTTAAATCTGCAATCCTTAAATTCGCATCATTTAATTTCGCTCCACTTAATTTCGCTCCGATTAAATTCGTGTTATTTAATTTCGCTCCTCTTAGGTCCGCTCCCTCTAAATTCGCTCCCTCTAAATTAGCTTTATATAAATATGCTTCGCTTAAATTCGCTCCGCTTAATAAATTATTGTTACTTAAATCCACTCCACTTAAATCCGCTTTGCTTAAATTCGCTTTAGTTAAATTCGTTTTAAAGAAATTCACATTATACAAATTCAATCCAGTTAATTTCGCTCCCTCTAAATTCGCTCCACTTAAATCCGCTCCCTCTAAATCCGCTCCCTCTAAATCCGCATTCCTTAAATTCGCTCCACTTAAATTAGCTTTCTTTAAATTCGCTCTGCTTAAATCCACTCCCTCTAATTTCGCTCCCCTTAAATTGACTTTATTTAAATGCATTCCTGTTAATTTAACATCACTTAAATTCACTCCACTTAAATCCGCTTCAACTAAATTCGCTCCATATATTTTTGCATTACTTAAATCAGCCCCACTTAAAATTGCTTTAATTAAAATCGCTCCCCCTAAATTCGCTCCACTTAAATTCGCTCTACTTAAATTAGCTTCCGTTAAATTTGCTCCGCTTAAATTCGCTCCGCTTAAATTCGCTCCGCTTAAATTCGCTTTCATCAAATAAGCTATTTCTAAATCCGCTCTAAATAAATCCGCTCCCTCTAAATCGGCTCCTGTTTTTTTTTGAAGTTCTCTCGTAATTTCCTCTTGAGTATAAGTGCGATAATTAGTTGGATTTGGATCGTTATCTGGCATGTTGAATTAATTTTTTGTTTAAAATTATAACAATTTTAGAAAATTATTATTTTTAGTAATATTATATAGAATAAAACTAACTATAATAAAATCTAATCTTACTATGTTTAAAGATCAATATAAATTCTCTTAAATTTTTAGACCAAAAATAATTAATTGAAAATAACATTATTTTTCCTACGATATTAAATAAAATTAAATAATAAAATTAAATTTTAACATGAAAAAAATTGCAAAAATCTATATTTTTATCACCGCTTTTTCTTTTACGCTATCCAGCAATGCAATGGCTCAAAATCAAAAAAAACAAATTGT
>JBIIFQ010000160.1:0-3352 GCA_044237235.1 Rickettsiales bacterium | reverse complement strand
ATAAGGGGCGTGAGGATTGTTAGCTAAAAGCCTGACCTCGTAAACCGCTTCATCACTCTCACCTCCAAGTCGAGCGAGTCTAATGGTTCCCGATTTGCCAGTATTTTGACGATGAACAGGGAAGGCGGAAGAATCAGAAGTTAATCCCAAATTTTCTTCCAGACTTTTTTGCGCATCAAAACTTATGAAAAAATCAGTGCCTTTGGTTTCCCCAATCAAGCCTTTTTTGCGATCAACATTGACTTCGATTCCAATTATGTCTTGTCCTTTGCGTTCAAGAATTGGATAATTTTGGAAAGTTTGTGCCAAAGCTTTTTGGATCGCCGTTCCTACGGCAATTGTTTGCGGATCGGTGAATATTTGCAATTCTTGGTCAATATTTTCGGATGAAATTTTTAAACTTTCTTCTCCAAATTTTGCGCCAACATTAATTTGCACATTGCGATCCTTCAACCTTAATTGATGATCTTTTGCAACATTTCTAACATAATCTAAGCTTTCACGAAAATTTTGATTGGCATTTTCTAATGGAAATTCACCAATCGCAAATTCGGTAGCGCGAATCATGTCGAGAGTTTTTGCATAAAAAGAACCTTTTTCGCCAATATCTTTTAAAATATTTAAGAATTTTTCTCGTTGTTGTTGTTCATTATCGCGCCAATCAAATACATCGTCCACAGTAAGTCTTCGTTCAATTGCTTTTTCTTGTTTTTGATAAAATAAATCAAGAAAAAAGATTTCTTCCGACGATAACAACGCCAAATTCCCAATCGCTTTATCAAATTTTTCAATTTCATGCGGATATTTCTCTTTTTCTTTTTCAAGAAATTGTTCAATTGCAGAAATTTTGTCACCATATTTTTCGCGATTTTGATTTTTAAATTCACTCAATTCATCCTCGCTAAATAGCAATAAAGCATTAGGGCTAGAGCCAATTCCAGAGCTATCAAAACCATAAGTTTCACGCATTTTTTTGCGCGAATCAGTATCGGCAAGTCCACGCTTTATTTTTTCAAATTCAGAAAATTGCTCTTTTCTTTCGGCTTCAGCGACGGGTCCTTTGGTTGGAAGAAGAATGCTTTCAACTTCAAAGCCCAAAGTTAATTGAGGATTGTCAACGCTTGCGGGAGTTGATGATTCAGCCGGTGGTAAATTTTCTCGAAATTCTTGTGATATTTTTTTGCTATCAATTTTAACCGATTTTAAATCACTTTTTTCTTGAAAAAAATTTTGCGATTTTTGTAATAAATCACCACCACTCTGATTTTCAATTTCTGTAATTAACTCAACAACATCGAGCTTTGCACGATATTGCGTTCCTTGATTTATCAAAGTATGCTCTTCGATGCCATCAAGTCCAAATTTAATTTTTAATTTATCAAAATTAGCGGGAATATCGGCGATTTGATTGAGCAAAACTAATTTTTCGTAAAATTCTTGAGGATTTTTAGTCGTTGCTAATTCGCTTTTTAATATGTCGAATTTTTCTTTTTTTTCGGAACTTAAATTTTCGTCAATATGTTCAATAAAATCACCATAATTCCATGAAACTTTAACATGAGCATGTGGATATTTATTTTCACTTTCGTCGATTAATTTTTGTCGAAAAATTTTTAATGTAAAACCTTCTTGCTCTAATGTTGAAATTACTTTATCTCTTTTGCTTGAAAGCTCCGTGTCTTCACCATCAATTTTTTTAATTTGATTGAGAAGTTCAACGTTTTTTGATGATAAATCTGAAGTGCCCAATTTACTCAAATCCTTATCAAATAATTTTTGATAATTGTCGTTAAATAGCTTTAATTCCACAGCCAAATTTTCATCGCCACTTAATTTTTGCAATAAACTAGCGCTTTCAATAAATTCCGAAATAAAGTTAATTGATTTTTTTTGTGAACCTTCTTCGAGCTCATTCCAAGCGTGAATAATTGTTGATAATTGTGAAATTCTGTTTTGTAAAATAGTCATATAAATCCTAAATTAATTTTTAAATAAATGTGGCGTTGAGAATTTTATTAATTATGTCCGAAGACAATATTCGCAAGCATTTAAAGCTAATAAGGATTTTGATTTATAGATAAAAAATAATAAATTTTTGTGAAAAAATCTTATTATTATTTTTTGATTTGAAAGAGACATTTTTTAATAAAAAAAATTTAAAATACACCAACACTTTAAGTTTTTGCTAACAACAACAACGAAAAGAAAAAGGCGATTTTTTAAACATAAATTTATTAAATATTTTTTAGTAGTTAGTTGAAATAAAAAACATTTAAAATAATTTGCAAGATATTTTTTTAATAAAATAAAAAATAATTTTTATGAATGAAATTTCGTAATATAAAAAAGCCATTGACGAAAATTTTATTGGCAATAAAATTGAAAAATACCAAATTAATAAACAACAAATCATAAAAATATGACCATTGAAATCAAAGTTCCGCCTCTTGGAGAATCAGTTTCCGAAGCCTCAATCGCTAAGCTTCACAAAAAAGTTGGAGATGCGGTTAAAGCCGATGAATTAATTCTCGAACTCGAAACTGACAAAGTTACGCTCGAAGTTAATGCGCCCGCCAATGGCGTTATTTCTGATTTAAAAGTCAAAGAAGGCGACAATGTTAAAGTCGGTGATTTAGTGGCTTTAATGCAAGAAGGTGGATCGGTAAAAGCCACGCCAGTTGCGCCTGCGTCAGCTACTCCAAATTTACAAGCTTCAGTTGCTTCAAATAAAATTTCTGCGCAACATGAACTTTCACCTGCACCAAAAAAATTGGCGACGGAAAATAATATTGACACTTCATCAATTGCCGGTTCGGGCAAAGATGGTCGCGTAACTAAGGGCGATGTGCTTGATGTTATCGCCAATGGTGCAAAAACTATTGTTGCACCAAATGCTCCACAAACCTCGGGTTCTAAGCCAACAGAACGTGTAAGAATGTCAAAACTTCGTCAAAAAATTGCTGAAAGATTAAAAGAATCGCAAAACACGGCGGCGATTTTGACCACTTTCAATGAAGTCGATATGGGCGCAGTAATGGCTCTTCGCACCGAATATAAAGATGTTTTTGAAAAAAAGCACGGCGTTAAATTGGGCTTCATGTCTTTCTTCGTTAAAGCTTGTATCGTCGCTTTGAAAGAGCTTCCAGCGGTTAATGCTGAAATTGATGGAACTGATATTATTTACAAAAATTTCTACGATATTGGCGTCGCAGTTGGCTCTCCACAAGGTCTCGTGGTGCCAGTTTTACGCGACGGTGATAAATTAAATTTAGCCGGAATCGAAAAAGGCATTTCTGAACTTGGCGTTAAAGCTCGCGACGGCAAACTTACTTTGCCAGATTTAGCCGGCGCA
>JBIIFQ010000159.1:0-3368 GCA_044237235.1 Rickettsiales bacterium | reverse complement strand
TTTTTGCTAAATTTAAAAATTTTTTCATTAAATAAAATAGTTATTTTACATTTTTTAAAATTTTTACTTGATTTAGTTGTATTTGCAAAATAAAATTTTTTTTAGAAAGATTTTTTTATCTCATTTTAACATTATTTTAATCAAACTATGGGCACTAAGAATAACCCTAAAAACCGCGCCAAAAACATTGAAAAGAAAAAATTCAAAGGCAAAGAAGTTGAGCCAATCTATTATTATGGTGTTCGAGTTGGACATGGTAAATATATGGCTGCAAAATACATTAGCACAACTCAACTAGTTCTAGGCGCCGACAATCGTCCTATTCAGTGGAGTCAGCTTGACGAAAATGCTTAATTTTTATTAAGCAATTATAATTTCATCAACATAAATATTTCGCCAGATGCCCGAGGTTATAATAAGTGGAAATGTTGGAAGAATTGAAGGTCGTTACCATCAAAATCCAAACCCTAAAGCCCCAGTAGCTTTAGTTTTGCATCCGCACCCGCTTTATGGTGGAACGATGAACAATAAAATCACTTACAATCTTTACAAAGCTTTTGCCAATAATGGATATTCGGTTTTACGGAT
This sequence comes from Rickettsiales bacterium, assembly GCA_044237235.1. Classification (GTDB taxonomy): domain Bacteria; phylum Pseudomonadota; class Alphaproteobacteria; order Rickettsiales; family UBA1997; genus CAILUF01. The sequence goes on along the minus strand of JBIIFQ010000159.1, from coordinate 2,780 downwards.
TAATTTTCGTGGAGTTGGGAAATCGCAAGGTAAATTTGATAATGGAATTGGTGAGCTGATGGATATTACCGCGGTAATCAACTGGCTCCATGATCAAAATATGGAAGCAACTGATTTTTGGATAGCCGGCTTCTCATTCGGCGCTTGGATCGCTCTTCAAACCGTAATGCGTAGACCAGAAATTGAAAATTATATTTTAGTTGCCCCGCCTGCTTCAAAATATGATTTTAATTTTATAGTTCCTTGTTCGGCTTCAGGTTTGATAATTCAAGGTGAAAAAGATGAAATAACTAAGGAGCAAGATTCGGCTCGACTTGCCGAAAAACTTTCAGCGCGCGATGGAGCTGAAATTGCTTACCAAATGGTTCCAAATGCGGATCATTTCTTTAAAGAACAAATGCCCGAATTTGAAGAAGCAGTTGATAATTACATAAAAAGTCGCCTAATGATCGATTCATCAAAGGTTCGTAAAGTAAAACGCGATCGTCGACGTCGTCGTAAAAAGAAAAATATCGCTGAAATTAAGCCAGAGCGTAATCATAATCCAGTTAAATCACTTACGCTTTTTGAAGTTTAATTAACCAGGCAATTTGTTTTCAATTACAAATTCTAGCTTCTCATTAACATAACTTAATTTAACATTTTGACCGTCAACAAGTTGTCCGCGAAGAATTTTTTCCGCCAAAATATTTTCAATTTCACGTTGAATTACGCGTTTTAATGGACGTGCGCCATATTGTGAATCATAACCTTTTGACGCCAAATAATGGCGAGCATTTTCATCGAGTTGAATAAAAATATGACGATTTGATAATCTATTCGCCAACTTAGAAAATTGGACATCGACAATTGAATCCATGTTGTTACGACTTAATTTATTAAACATAATAATTTCATCGAGGCGATTCAAAAATTCGGGTCTAAAATGCGATCTAACAGCTTCCATCGCCTTTTCCTGAGACTTAGCTTTATTGCTTAAATCTTCATCATCTTCATCAATTTCAATTAAAAATTGTGAACCGAGATTAGAAGTTAAAATAATTATAGTATTAGTGAAGTTAACAATATTACCATGAGAATCGGTAAGGCGACCATCGTCAAGCACTTGCAACAAAATATTAAAAACATCGTGATGGGCTTTTTCAACTTCATCAAATAAAATTACTTGATAAGGACGACGTCGCACCGCTTCGGTTAAAATTCCACCCTGTTCATAACCAACATAGCCGGGAGGAGCGCCGATGAGCCTTGAAACCGCATGCTTTTCCATAAATTCACTCATGTCGATGCGCAATAAAGCGCTTTCATCATCAAAAATAAATTCAGCAAGAGCCTTGGAAACTTCTGTTTTGCCGACTCCCGTTGGTCCTAAAAATAAAAATGAACCGATTGGGCGTTTGGCATCTTGAAGCCCTGCCCTCGCACGTCTAACCGCATTGGAAATTGCCGTTAAAGCGTAATCTTGTCCGACCACTCTTTTACGTAATAAATCTTCCATTTTTAAAAGCTTTTCTTTTTCACCAGAAATAATTTTATCGAGCGGAATTCCGGTGATTTTAGCAATAATATTGGCGATATCATCTTCCGAAACCGCCTCACGCAAAATATTGTCGCTCGATGATGATTCAAGTTTCAATAATTCATTTTGATATTCAGGAATTTTGCCGTAAGTTATTTCACCCGCTTTAGCTAAATTGCCTTCTCTTTGAGCTTTTTCGAGTTCAAATTTAGCATTTTCAATTTTGCTTTTTAATTCATTAATTTTAACTCTTTTCATCTTTTCAGCTTGCCATAAATTTGACATTTCCAACGATTTTTTTTCAAGAGAAAGCAATTCGCCCGAGATTTTTTTTAAACGTTCTTTGGAAGAATTATCCTCCTCTTTTTTTAAAGCTTCACTTTCGATTTTTAATTGAATAATTTTGCGATCGATCTCGTCAAGTTCGGTTGGCTTGGAATCAAGTTCAATTTTTAATGCACTTGCCGCTTCATCAACTAAATCGATGGCTTTGTCGGGTAAATAACGGTCGGTGATGTAGCGATTTGAGAGTGTTGCGGCGGCAATTAAAGCTGAATCTTTTATTTTAATTCCATGATGAACTTCATATTTTTCTTTGATGCCACGTAAAATTGAAATAGTGTCTTCAATCGTTGGCTCTTCTGTGTAAACCGCTTGAAATCGACGCGCCAAAGCCGGATCTTTTTCAATATATTTACGATATTCATCGAGAGTTGTCGCGCCGATACAATGAAGAGTTCCGCGGGCTAAAGCTGGCTTTAAAAGATTAGATGCATCCATGGCGCCATCAGTTTTACCGGCTCCAACTAATAAATGAAGCTCATCGATAAATAAAACTATGTCATCATTATTTTCAATTTCATTTAAAACCGCTTTTAATCTTTCTTCAAATTCTCCACGAAATTTAGCACCGGCAATTAAAGCGCCCATATCGAGTGCCATTAATTTTTTATTTCTCAAACTTTCGGGCACATCGCCATTAATCATGCGTACCGCCAAGCCCTCGACAATCGCGGTTTTGCCGACTCCGGGTTGCCCGATTAAAACCGGATTATTTTTAGTGCGTCGCGATAAAACTTGCATGGCTCGACGAATTTCTTCGTCACGACCGATGACGGGATCGATCTTACCCTCCCGAGCTTTTTTGGTTAAATCTTGAGCATATTTTTCTAAAGCTCGATAAGTATTTTCCGATGATGATGAGGTCGCTTTTTTGCCGGCACGAATAGTTTGAATTGCCGTTCTCAAGGCTTGAATACTA
>JBIIFQ010000158.1:0-3383 GCA_044237235.1 Rickettsiales bacterium | reverse complement strand
CAACAATTGATGCCCTAAACAAATTCCAAAAAGTGGAATATTTTTTTCCAAAACTTTTTGAATGGTGGCAAGACAATATTTACCAGTTTCAGCGGGATCGCCTGGACCGTTTGATAAAAAAACGCCATCAGGATTTATTTTTTCAATATCCTCAAAAGTTGCGTTGGCTGGCAAAATTTTCACATCACAACCAACTTGTTTTAAGCAACGTAAAATATTTAATTTTGCACCAAAATCTATGGCGACAACTTTATAAAGATTATTTTTTATTGAATTATATTGATTGTTTTTTTGATTCCATTGCGCTTCATTTTGCCAATCATAAAACTGGTTTTCACTGGCTTTTGAAGCGAGTTCAACACCTCCAAGATCGCCAAGATTTTTTATTTTATTATAAGCTTCTTCAATTAAATTTTCCGACAAATTTTTAGCAAAAATAATGGCGATATTTTTAGCACCATCTTGACGAATTTTTTTAGTAATTTGCCTAGTATCAACGCCTGAAATACCCGTTAATTTGTGCTTTTTTAACCATTCATTAAAATTTATATGGGCACGATAATTGGCGGAATTAGTAATTGGTTCACGAATTATTAAGCCATTTGCGCGCACTTTTTTTGCTTCAATATCTTCATCATTAGCGCCAACATTACCAATATGAGGGAAAGTAAAATTAATAATTTGTCCCGAATAAGATGGATCGGTTAAAATTTCCTGATAACCCGTGATCGAGGTGTTGAAGCATATTTCTCCAGTTGCCAAGCCTTCTTCGCCGATGCCATATCCATAAAATTTTGAGCCATCGGCAAAAATTAATACTGCATCTTTAGATTTTTGATAAAAACTATTTGCGTTTTTCATGTTTTTTTGAATAAATTGATATTTATAATAATTTAAAATTATTTAATAAAATCTGCAATCATCAATTTATTTATGTCTAAAAAAAATAATTTATTACTCGGAGCCAAAACTGATTATAATTTAAATAATCCCGACAAAAAAACGCTTCAAGCTGTTGATAATCCTCATCTCGACGTCGATTATTCAATCAAACTCACCTGCCCCGAATTTACTTCGATTTGCCCAATCACTTCACAGCCCGATTTTGCCCATTTAATCATCGATTACGTCCCTAAAAACAAAATTGTCGAAAGTAAATCATTAAAGCTTTACTTATTTTCTTATCGCAATCACGGCGCTTTTCACGAAAATTGCACGGTGCAAATCGCCAAAGACATTATCGATTGCATCAAGCCTAAATGGTTCAGAATTTCCGGATTTTGGTATCCACGTGGCGGAATACCAATCGATGTTTTTTTTGAATTTGGACAATTGCCAAAAAATATTTACGTAAAAGAAAATCAATCTTATCAATATATTCCAAGACATTAATATGATCATAACTTTACCGAATATAAATCCGATCGCCTTTTCCATTTATTTTCTCGATATTCGCTGGTATTCGCTCGCTTATATTTTTGGAATTTTGTTTACATTTTCTTGGCTCAAATATAGCAATAAATCACAAAAATTTTTAAGCGATAAAGCACTTGATGATTGGATGATTTTCGCCATTTTATCCATAATTTTAGGTGGTCGCTTCGGTTATGTTTTATTTTATAATTCATCATATTTTTTAAGTCATCCTCTCGAAATTTTTGCTTTCTGGCAAGGCGGAATGTCATTTCACGGCGGATTATTCGGCGCAATTTTTGGCATGTGGTTATTCGCTAAAAAATATAAAATAAATTTCTGGATTTTATGCGATAATTTAGCAGTTTCCGCGCCTTTTGGTTTGCTTTTGGGAAGAATTGCTAATTTTATAAATCTTGAACTTTATGGTCGTCCAACTTTTGCTAATTTTGGCGTTATTTTCCCGAATTCCGATGGCTTTCCAAGGCATCCGAGTCAACTTTATGAAGCTGGACTTGAAGGTTTAATTTTGTTGACAATTTTAATGATTCTTTATTTCAAAACTAATTTAAAAAATTTTCCAAAAAAATTAAGTGGAATTTTTTTAGCGGGATACGGAATTTCTAGGTTTATCGTTGAATATTTTCGTGAACCAGATCCACAAATTGGTTTTCTTTTTGATTTCATCACCATGGGACAAATTTTATCATTTCCTTTAATTATTTTGGGACTTTTACTATTTTTCTCAAAATCTTCAAAATAAATTTAATTAACTAATAATTTCTATTCTAATTTACTGATTGTTAGTGCTGGAAAATATTAATTCCAAAATGATGTTTTTTTTAAATAATTTAAAAAATATCTTGCCAAATTACCACTCTTTGCCCCGCAACGACTCAACAAAAAAAACCGCGACCAAACCAAGCAAGCAAAGCCTACAAAAATAATACAATTCTTAATATTCGATTCTTTTAAGCTCGACCACCTGTCAAGCGAATTATTTTTAAAATCATAAAATTTTTTTCTTTACCAAATTGAAATTTTATATGAATATGATTTCCAAATATAAATAAATTTTTAAAAAGAAAATCGCTTAAATAAACAAAAAATGTCAGTCGAACAAATTAGTCCTCAAAAAGCTTTTGAGTTGCTAAAAAACCAAAAAAATTCAGTCTTAATTGACGTTAGAACCAACGAAGAATTAAATTTCGTTGGAATTGTCGACGCATCTTCTTTTGACAATCGCATGATTTTGTTGCCTTGGCAAACCCTGCCTCAAATGCAACAAAATCAAAGCTTCGTAAGTGATCTACTTGACAAAGTTAATAAAGATAATGAAGTTTTGTTTTTATGTCGAACTGGTGGTCGCTCAAATCAATCAGCAAATTTAGCCTCATCTTTAGGTTTTAGCAAATGCTACAACATAATAAACGGCTTTGAGGGTGATTTAGATTCAAAAAATCATCGTGGTCTCGTCAATGGTTGGAAAGCCTCAAACTTACCTTGGGAGCAAAAATAATGGAAATGCTCAATCACAAAAATAATCCAGAACTAGAACTTAAGCTTAATGAAAACAATCAATTCAAAACTGATTTTTTAAATAATTGTGAAAAAATTGTTGGCTTTGAAACTTGCGATAAATGGCTCAAAAATATTGAGATTTTTTCGCAAACTGCCAATGAAATAATCATTTCCGCTCCCTCAAAACTCAATCGCGATTGGATTAATCGTGAATTTTTTTCTAAAAAATCTTTTATTAATTCACTCAAAGAATTTTATCCAAAACTTCTTAAAATTTCGGCAATTTTTATCGCTAATCAATCTGATAAAAACCTTGATTTGCCAAGCCCAAATCCACAAAATTTAGAAAATAAAGTTTTAAATCTTTCGAAGCATGACAATATTTTTGCTTATGGCACCGAATTAAATCCTAAATTTACTTTTGAAAATTTTATTGGCGCCAAACACAA
>JBIIFQ010000157.1:0-3418 GCA_044237235.1 Rickettsiales bacterium | reverse complement strand
GGCGAGACGCTCAATTCCAATGCCAAAAGCAAAACCCTGAAACTCATCAGGATTAATTTGACAATTTTGCAAAACATTGCGATTAATCATGCCACAACCTAAAATTTCCATAAATTTATCGCCCTTCCCAATTTTAATTTTGCCATTTTCAATTGAATAATTAATATCGACTTCAGCCGATGGCTCTGTAAATGGGAAGAAACTTGGGCGAAAACGTAATTCTAAATTTTTTACTTCAAAAAATTCTTCTAAAAAATTTTCTAAGGTTGCTTTTAAATGCCCCATATTAACTTTTTTATCAACGACGAAGCCTTCAAATTGATGGAACATCGGCGTATGAGTTTGATCAGAATCACGACGAAAAACTCGACCCAAAGCGCAAACTTTTAACGGGGGCTTAGTGCTTAGCATCTTACGTATTTGCGTGTTGGAAGTGTGTGTTCGCAATAATAATTCCGAATCTTGCAAATAAAAAGTATCTTGCATTTGACGCGCCGGATGGTCTTTTGGCATATTTAACGCCGTGAAATTATGAAAATCATCTTCGATTTCAGGACCGCGCGCAAACTCAAAACCAAGATTAGAAAAAATTTTTTCAATCTCAAACATCACTTTATTAATTGGATGAATTGATCCTTGATTTTCTAAGCGAACCGGCGCCGAAATATCAATTTTTTCACCGCTTAATTTTTGATTTAATTCTAAATTTTCAAAATAATTTTTTTTATCCTCAATTTTTTGTGAAATAAAATTGCGGGTGTCATTAATTTTAGCGCCGAAAGCCTTTTTTTCTTCCGCCGTTAAATTTTTTAATTGACCAAATAAATCATTCAATGCCGATTTTTTGCCGAGAAAGTTAACCCGCAAATCATCGATTTGCGATTTATTTTCAACATTTTCAAATTGCGAATTGAAATCAGATAAAATATTTTCTAAACTCATATATAAGGGATTATTTTTATTTTCGTAAATCAAACACTAAAATTATTTTTATGTCAACAAATTGGTTTGGAGCTTTTACTTTGCTCAAAAAAGAAGTTTATCGTTTTTTAAAAGTTTATCACCAAACCTTATTTTCTCCCGTCGTTAACATTATTTTATTCTTGGCAGTTTTTAATTTATCAGTGGGCTCGCACATTCAAACCATTGAGGGCGTTGACTTCGCGATTTTCATGTCGGCGGGTTTAATTATTATGGCATCAATTCAAAACGCCTTCGCCAACTCATCTTCTTCATTCGTAATGGGCAAAGTAATGGGGCATATTGTCGATTATTTAATTCCACCACTCGGCGCTTTTGAACTACTTTTTGCCTTTACTTTAGGCGCTATCATTCGTGGAATTTGCGTTGGAATTGTGGCTTATTTAACAATTTTAATTTTTGTTCCACTTGGTTTTTACAATTTTTTTATTGCTTTTTTCTATTTATTTTTAGGCTGTATGTTGCTAGGGCTTCTAGGAGTTTTATGTGGCGTTCTTTCCGATACTTTCGATCAAATGTCGGCGATGACAAGTTATGTTATAACTCCCCTCACCTTCCTTTCGGGCACTTTTTATTCGACCAACGCCTTGCCTGAATTTTGGAAAACAGTTTCGCATTTTAATCCGTTTTTTTACATGATTGACGGCTTTAGATATGGCATCACGGGGCATCATGACGGCAATTTATTGATTGGCACCATTTATATTTTAACCATCAATTTAATTCTCGGAATTATTATTTACCGCATGCTAAAAGTTGGCTATCGCATTAAACATTAAACGCTTATAATAAAATTATTTTTTTTAATTTTTTAAAAAAAATCTTGTAAAATAATTTTTTAATAAAATAATTGTTGCAAGATATTTTTCTTAATTTTTAATAAATTAATTTTCATCAATAAATAAAACCTAAGCACCATGAGCATAAAATCTAAAATCCTGCAAAATCAACCAACTTCAAAGAAAGAGATCATCGACTGGCTCCAGCTCTGCCGAAGCGACAATATTGGTCCAATTACATTTTTCAAAATCCTCGAACATTTCGGATCGGTTGAAACTGCCTTATTAAATTTCGATGAATTTTTAAAATCATCACCAAATCCACATAAAATAAAATTATGCGATCGTTCAATTGCGATTGAAGAGTTCGAAAAAGCTGAAAATTTTGGTGGCAAAATTTTAACCTTTAGCGATCCCGAATATCCACAACTACTTCGCGAAATTCCTGATGCTCCGCCGTTAATTACGGTAAAAGGCGATCTCGAATTATTATCTCAAGAAAAAATTGCCGTGGTCGGACCAAGAAGCGCCTCTTTTAACGCCCTTCTTTACGCTAAAAAATTTACTTTATTGCTCGGACAAAGTTCAGTGGTAAGCGTTTCAGGAATGGCTCGTGGAGTTGATACCGCCGTTCATGAGGCTTCGATTTTAAGTGGAACTATTGCAGTTTTAGCCGGCGGAATCAACAACATTTATCCGCATGAAAATAGCAAACTTTATCAACAAATTTCTGAATGTGGCGTAATTTTAAGTGAGATGCCTTTTGGTTTCACTCCAAAAAGCTCGAGCTTCATTCAGCGTAATCGTTTAATTTCGGGCTTGGCGGTGGCAACAGTTGTGATTGAAGCTGGTCTTAAATCAGGAAGTTTGGCGACTGCAAGATTTGCTTTAGAGCAAAATCGCGAGGTTTTTGCTGTTCCCGGATCGCCTTTTGATCCTAGATGCCAAGGCACTAATCGCCTCATTAAAGACGGCGCCAACATTATTACCGAAGTCGAAGATGTTTTAAACGCTACGACAAAAAAAAACTATCAAGTTAAAAAAACTGCTCAAATTTCTCAAATAAAAAAAGAATATAATTTTTCTAATGATCAAGTTTTTGGCGCGCAAGAAGAAATTCTTCAAAATCTAAATTCTGAACCAACCAATATTGATCTATTAATTTCCGAATTACAAATTCCTATCAACCTCTTCAACACTGCAGTAATGGAGCTCGAAATTGATAATAAAGTGGCGGTAAATTATGGTAAAATTGTTAAATTAATGGAAGGTTAATTGAGATTTCTGAATGTGATTTTCATAGAAAATGGTTACGCTATTTTAGAACAATTAAAATTTTACTTTGTTTTAGTGACCTAAAAACTTTTAGTTTCGTAAATAGCCTCAACGCTTTCGGTGTCATAGCTCTCCCCTTGACGGTTATTTGCGTTTAAAAAATAGCCTAAACGGCTATTTTTAGCAAATAACGGGATTAGGAACGAAGTGATGCAATCCCTGGGGCGAGTCGTCTTCGAAATCAAAATGAAATTTTGATTGAGAAAAGCGACGAAGCCGTGGGTCAGAAACTTAGAGCAATAAAGGGCTTGAGATTATCTAAAAAATTAAAACAAAAAAATTCCAAAGATGGCGATTTTTTGATTTCATTTTAACCCCCTCCC
>JBIIFQ010000156.1:0-3427 GCA_044237235.1 Rickettsiales bacterium | reverse complement strand
CAGAAGAAATGGTAAAAAATTTTATTGATCAAAATTTTAGAGAAAAAGATATAGATATTATTTATGATAATTTTGAAGGCTTAAGCGAATTGTTTAGAGACATGATAAATGATTTTATCGCCGAAAACTTTAACGAGAGAGATGCAAATGTTTTGCGTGAAAAAATTACTGAAAGTGATTTTATTAAAACAACTTATTCGATTCCAATTCAAGCACAAGAAAGAGAAAATTGCACTTTTAAAAGCATTAATATTTTAGCGCGTTTTTTATTAGAACAACAGCAACAGCAAACTATTTTTGGCTTTGATTTTATAAATTCGCAACCATATGGAATTGGGCATGAAGCTTACAAAAATGTGAAAGAACGAATGGTTGAAAATGCTACTCAAAATCTTATTTTAAGCGCCGAAAAGCTTGGCAAAGAATTTTGCGACAAAGTTAAATTTTTCGAAAATATTAAAATTTTTTTAGAAAAAAGTTCAGAGAAAAAAACGCCAGCAACCAGATTTTCACAAAGTTCGGTTGAAAAAATTACCGAATATATCGCCTCAAATGACAATAATTATTTTACATCTTCAAGAAAAAGAAATTTTTCACAATTATTATAAATTAAATAACGAAGGCGAGTCGTCTTCGAAATCAAAATGAATTCGAAATCAAAATAAAATTTTGATTGAGAAAAGCGACGAAGGTTATTCGCGTTTAAAAAATAGCCTAAACGGCTATTTTTAGGTTATTTGCGTTAAAAAAATAGCCTGAACGGCTATTTTTAGCGAATAACGGGACAAGGAGCGAATGCGACGCAGTCCCAGTCGCGAATCTTTTTTGAAAAAAAAGATGAAGCGTTTATCCACAAAAAAACTCCAAAAAAACCCAAATCTCATCGCGGATGGGCGAATTTACTTCGCCCGAAGCGATTCAACTTCTTCCTAAATTTGCGTAAGCAAATTTAATGCGTAGCAGGTCCCAGTCGCGAATCTTTTTCGAAGAAAAAGATGAAACGTTTATCAACAAGGAAAATCTAAAAACCCAAATCTCATCAAAAGTTTTTTTACCAGATTTCTCTTTTTTTTAATCTGAACTTATGTCAATCAAAATCATTTCTTATTCTCATTTTTTAATTGTTCATTATCCAAAATCCTCTTGAATTCGCGGTCAAAGTCACTCTCAAATTTTTTATCTCTTTCTTTGCGATATTTTTCAAATTCAAAAACAGCTTTATTTTCCGCCTCAAAAGTACTCACCTTGCCCGAATTATGTAAAAGTTTTTTTTCTGAAATCGTAAGAAATTCATCGAGTTTTTTTATCCAATCCTGCATTTTCATCAACCTACCCGAACTGGCTTGAAGCTCTGCAAAATCAATGTAAAGAGAAACAATTAAATTTAGTTGCATTAGCTCATTTTCATTTAAATAATTCTTTGCAACAACGATATCGCTTTCGATTATATAGTCTCCCTTAAATACATTTAATCCCATAAAAGGTTTTGTGGCGTCAGCCCTTTCAGCAATTATTTCGGCAGCCGTTTTACCGCAAACCGCAAAATGCATTTTATTCTGAACTGTGGCAAAGAATTTTTGAGTTAATTCAGCATCGATTTTATAATCAATGCTGGTAGCGTAAATATCGGTAACTTTTTGATAAAACCTTCTCTCGCTTGAGCGAATATCACGAATTCGTTGCAATAATTCTTCAAAATAACGAGCTCTTCCATCTGTTTCTTTGAGCCTTTCATCATCCATTGTAAAGCCTTTGATGAGATATTCTCTTAATCTTTCAGTTGCCCATTTTCGAAATTGTACACCACGATTGGAACGAACACGATAACCAACCGCTAAAATTGCATCAAGATTATAATGCTTGGAAGCTCTTTCAATTTCGCGATTCCCTTCTTTTTGAACTATTCGGAAATTCCGAATAGTTGAGACTTCTTCCAACTCTTGCTCTTCGAATATATTAGCAAGATGCTCGTTAACAGTGGTAATTGAAACTTCAAAAAGTTCCGCAATCAATTTTTGAGTAAGCCAAACATTTTCACCCTCTATTCTAACGCGAATTTTTGCATTATTTCCAAGTGGCTGGAAGATTGAAATTTGTGGCTTGTTTTGATTATTTTTGGTCATAAATTTAGGTTTTAATTAATGATGATTTTGTTTGGTGATTTAGATATTTTATCCCAAATTATAGAATTTTTTTTATTAATCAAATGCTACGAATTAAATTTGCGTAAGGTTTCTCCACAAAAAAATTCCAAAAAAACCCAAATCTCATCGCGGATGTCGCGATTTACTCGCGACGGAGCGATTCAATCTCTTCCTAAATTTGCAAAGCAAATTTAATGCGTAGCAGGTCCCAGTCGCAAGTCATCTTCGAAATCAAAATGAAATTTTGATTGAGAAAAGCGACGAGGCGTTATAATAAATTACTTAATTCATGATAAAATCAAAATACCGCTTCCAATCTTAAATCAGGCGATTGAATTTGAAGGCGAGTCTGCGTAAACCTACATAAGTAGGTGCGCAAAGACGAGACCTGAAAAATTCGGTCGCATCATTTAAGAGTGGATGCGGTATTTCGCATCATTTAAGAGTGAATGCGTTATTTCGCATAAAATACTCACCGATAAGGAAACAATTAACCCCCGATGCTCGAAAATTATCAATATCTTCTTGCGATTTAACCCCGCTTTCACACACCAAAACATAATCTTTCGGCACGAATTTTTTCAATTCTAGCGTAGTATTTAAATCGATTTTTAAAGTTTTTAAATCGCGATTATTAATGCCGATAAGTTTGGATTTAAGTTTGAGCGCGCGCTCCAATTCTTCGTGATTATGAACTTCAATCAACACTGATAAACCGCTGTCGAACGCTACTTGCTCTAGTTCTCGCAATTTTTCATCATCGAGCATGGCGACGATCAATAAAATGCAATCCGCACCCAGCATTTTGGCTTCATAAATTTGGTAAGAATCAACCATAAAATCTTTTCTTAAAAGCGGTAAAGAGCAAGATTCTCTAGCTTCAATTAAAAATTTATCATGGCTATAAAAATATTTTTCATCGGTTAAAACTGAAATGCAAGTGGCACCGATTTTTTCATAATTTTGCGCAACTTTTTTAACATCTAAATTGTCAACAATGATTCCCGCTGAAGGCGAACCACGTTTTATTTCGCAAATTAAACCCAATTCATTTTTATCATTGCGATTTTTTAAAGCTTGATAAAAATCTTTTGGAGGTTGATTGCACTTGGTTTTAGCGCATATTTCTTGCACCGAAAGATTTTTTTTACGATTGCGAACTTCGATAATTTTATGTTGATAAATTTCGTGAAGAATATTCATTTTAAACTAGATTTTTTTAGCAATTTTTAAGCCGACGGCAAGACCGATGAGCACTACAAAATAAGTGATTAATTGTGTTA
>JBIIFQ010000155.1:0-3429 GCA_044237235.1 Rickettsiales bacterium | reverse complement strand
GGGAACATGTGAGTTGGGAGCTGTTAATCGTGGTGAAGGCATGGAAATTACCACTTATCTCGAGAAAAATGTTAGTTCAGAATTATCAGGAAACGTTATTGATTTATGTCCGGTCGGAGCTTTAACTTCTAAGCCTTACGCTTTTAAAGCGCGGAGTTGGGAATTGAAAAAAACCGAAACAATTGATGTTATGGATGCTGTCGGAAGTAATATCCGCATTGATTCGCGTGGTGTTGAAATTATGAGAATTTTGCCCCGTTTGAATGAAGAAATTAATGAAGAATGGTTGGCAGATAAAGCGCGTTTTTGTTATGACGGCTTTAAATATCAACGCCTCGATAAACCATATTTAAAAGTAAATGGTAAATTAGTTCCGGCAAGTTTTGCAGATTGTTATGAAGAAATTACAAAGCAAATTAAGCAAATCAATCCAAATCAAATTGGGGCTTTGACGGGGCAATTATCATCGCTCGAAGACATTTTTGCATTAAAGAAATTTATGCAAGCTTTAGGAGTTGAAAATTTTGATTGTCGAATAAATTCACAAAAGTTTGATTCTAAAAATAAAAACGAATTTTTATTCAATACTTCGATTGCAAAAATCGAAGAAGCCGATAGTTGTTTGTTGATTGGTGTCAACCCGCGTAAAGATGCTCCAATTCTTAATGCCCGAATCAGAAAAAGATTTTTATCGAAAAAAATAAAAATTGCTTCGATTGGAGAGAATCTTGATTTAACCTACAAACATCAAGTTTTAGGCGATGATGTAAAAGTTTTGCAATCAATTTTAGAGGGCAAAAATCCATTTTGTGAAACTTTACAACAAGCTAAAAACAACATGTTAATCATTGGTGAAGATGTGGTTTCGCGTGAAGATGGCGCTGAAATAATTAAATTATGCAAAGCGATTGCCACCAAATATAATATGCTTCGCGATGATTGGAATGGATTCAATTTTTTAGCTAAATCTACGGGATTAATTAACGGCTTAACCCTTGATTTTGTTAGTAAAAAATCAACTCAAGAAATAATTAATCAGGCACAAAATGGTGAAATAAAATTATTATTTTTGCAAAATATTGATGATGAAATTGATTTTACAAAATTACAAAATTGTTTCGTCGTTTATCTTGGCTCTAATGGTGATCGCGGTGTCAAAATCGCCGACATAATTTTGCCAACTTGTAATTTTGCTGAAAAAGATGGATTTTATATCAATCTCGAAGGCAGGATTCAGAGAGCGCGAAGAGCTGTGTTTGGAGTTGGAGAAGCTAAGCTAGATTATGAAATTATTTTCGAAATTGCTCAAAAACTTGGTGTTGATTTAGGTTTTAAAAATTATCATGAATTATTGTCAAAACTTGATGAGGAATATAAAATTCTCACAAGGATTGATAAAATAAATAATCGCGATGAGTCGTTTTTAAAGATTACTAACGATAATTTAAAATTTAATTTTATTGATTCAAAATTAGTAGCTAAAAATTACGATTATTATTTGACTAATTCAATTGCTAGAGCTTCAAGGGTTTTAAATAAATGTAGCGCCGAAAATAATGGCATCGCAATTGCCTAGTAAAAATTCGTACTTGCAATTGAATTTAGTTATTTTATGATTTACCATATTTCTAAACTATCTATAAGTAAAAAATTTTTAAAAAATGATTAAAATTCGTCTTTCTCGTGGGGGCAGAACAAACCTCCCATATTATCGTATTCTTGCTACAAACAGCACATCTCCGCGTGATTCTAAATTTTTAGAAAAACTCGGAACTTACAATCCTCTTCTCGGCGACACCGATGAAAAACGCGTTACAATCAACAAAGAGCGTGCTGAATATTGGTTATCAGTTGGTGCTCAACCTACTGAAAAAGTTGCTAAATTCTTGATTAATCTTGGAGTTAAAGGTGCTGAAAAATATAAACCAGATTTCAAACCAAAAGCCAAAGGATCTAATTTAAAGAAAAAAGCTCAAGAAAAATTAAATAAAGAAATTGAAGCTTCTAAAGCCAAAGAAGAATAGGTCAAGCTTAGTCTTTATAAAAATTTTATTTTTTTAAAGCCGATCCAAATTATTGGGTCGGCTTTTTTATTGAAAAAATTTATATAATTTAAAAATTTTTGGAATGAAAAAAATTTTAATCGCCACCAATAATAACGGTAAATTCATTGAGATTACAAAATTGCTCGAAAGTCTTGATATTCAAGCCGTTCCAGCTTCGAATTTAAACTTAATTGAGCCCGAAGAAAGCGCCGAAACTTTTGCCGAAAATGCTTTTATTAAAGCCAAATTTTATGGCGATAATGCGCAAATTTTAGCACTCGCCGATGATTCGGGTTTATGCATTCAAGATTTAGAAAATGCTCCGGGGGTTCATTCAGCACGTTATGCGCTTGATAAAAATGGCAAAAAAAATTTTGAATTGGCTTTTGAAAATATTTTTGCCGAATTAAAGAAAAAAAATATTTCCGCCGAGCAAAAACCATCGGCATTTTTTATTTGTAATTTATGTTTGTATAATCCAAAAAATAATTTTAGAATTAATTTTGAGGGCAGGGTTGATGGTTATTTAACTTATCCAGCCCTTGGAAATAAAGGCTTCGGCTATGATCCAATTTTTATAAAAAATGACATGAGCCAAACTTTTGCCGAAATCGATTCGACTTTTAAACATCAAATTTCTCATCGAGCAATGGCGTTTTTACAACTTGAAAATTGGCTCAAGAAAAACTATAATATTTTCGATTAATTTTTCAAAAAAACTTAGTATCAAAAATTCTGACCAACAATATTTATGAGTAAAAGAGATTATTATGAAGTGCTTGGAGTAAGTAAAGGCGCATCGGCTGACGAAATTAAAAAATCTTATCGCAAATTGGCGATGCAATATCATCCCGATCGCAATCCGGGAAATAAACAAGCGGAAACCAAATTTAAAGAAGCAACAGAGGCATATGAGGTTTTGAAAGACGATCAAAAACGTGCGGGTTATGATCGCTTTGGGCATCAAGATCCTAATCAAGGTTTTGGTGGTCAAGGAGGTTCTCGCGGGCAGTCGGGCGGAGGTTTTGATGGTTTCGATTTTAACGATATTTTTAGCAATTTTGGTGATATTTTTGGTGAGGGTTCGGGACGCGGTCGTGCGCAAAAAAAATCTTCGGCACAACGTGGATCGGATGTTCGCTATAATCTTGAAATTTCTCTAGAAGAAGCTTTTGGCGGTTGCACTGAAGAAATTAAATTCACCATTCCTTCTAAATGTGATAGTTGCAATGGCTCGGGCTCTAGTGATAATTCGCGCCCAACCACTTGTCCAACTTGTAAAGGTGCGGGTGCAATTCGCGTTCAACAAGGATTTTTTATCGTCGAAAAAACTTGCCACACTTGCGGTGGCAGTGGTGAAATGGTTAAAAATCCATGTAAAAAA
>JBIIFQ010000154.1:0-3435 GCA_044237235.1 Rickettsiales bacterium | reverse complement strand
TTAAATTTATCCACCTTGCGATTGACCGCCACCTCCAATAGCAGCGGTAGCTCCTTTAAGTTCAAAGCCAGATTGTGATTTTAATGATAGATGTTGCAATGATAAGAATGTTCCCAATGATTTAATGGCAAAAGATTCCGATTTGGTAAGACCAAATAAACTCATATTCCCATTATCAAATACCGCGAAAAAATTTGCATTTAAAGCTCCTTCGCGAAAAATTGTCTTAAATAATTCATCATCAATTCCACATTCCGAAAGAAAAACAATTCCACCGGTTTTAAACCCTGGAATAACGGAATCGATTTCACCAGCGGGAATAACTCCATGAAATGCCATACTCATCCCACCCATATCTCCATTGGGATTACCAACCATGGTCCCTTTTGAAGACCCGGAGGAATCTGATCCAATTATTCCTTTGGCAAAAAGCGATTCAGCGCTATTTTGAGTTACCTCCGATGATGCATGATGCTTAGACATAGTTTGCGATAATTATTTAGATGAATCAACCGCCGCAACCGCCGACATATTAAGAATATCGTTGATTGAAGATTGCATCGTAACAATTTGAACCGGCTTTTCAAAGCCATCCAAAATTGGCCCAATAACTGTGCAATTGCCGACTTCTTCAAGAAGTTTGGTGGCAATGCTTGCCGAATGAAGTCCTGGACAAATTAAAATATTTGCCGGTCCCGTCAATCGACAAAATGGATATTTTGCCATTTTTTCAGGATTTAAAGCAACATCGGCGGTCATTTCACCATCATATTCAAAGTCAACTTTCATGCCGTCAAGAATTTCAACCGCATGCTTCATGCGACTTGATTCATTTTTCAAAGCACTACCAAAATTTGAAAATGACAAGAATGCAATTTTTGGTTCATAACCCATTTTGCGAACTTTTTTGGCGGTTTGAATGGCAATACTTACCAAATGCTCGGACGATGATAATTCTGAACAAGCTGTATCAGCAATGAAGATTGTTCGACCTCTGGAAATAATCATTGAAACCCCAAGAACGATATGATCTTTTTTGTTTTTGATTACTTGCCAAACATCTTTCAAAGATTTGCTATAACCTCTCGTTAAACCAGTCACGAGAAGATCACCATGACCGCAAGCAAGCATTGATCCGGCAAAAATATTGCGATCGGTTTTAATCATTCTCGCACAATCCGAAAGAAGAACGCCTTTGCGTTGCAATTTAGAATAAAGATAATCGATATATTTATTATTCTCGCCAGAAATCGCTGAGTTGTAAATCTCGATGCCTTTTTCATCGATATTTAATTCTTGCATTTTTTCCAAAATGCGCTCTTTTTTTCCAACTAAAATTGGTTTGCCATATTTGTTATCGCGCCACATGCTAGCGACCTTGATAATTTCCGGTTGTTCACCTTCAGCGAAAATAACATTTTTTGGCGATCTTTTTAATTTTTCGAAAATCAAACTCAAGCTATTAACGGAAGGATCGCGACGAGCTTTAAGTTGTTTAGTGTAAGCGTCCCAATCTTTAATTGGTTTTCTCGCAACACCACTTTCAACTGCAGCTTTTGCCACCGCAACTGGAACTGTGTAAATCAATCGAGAATCAAACGGGGTAGGGATGATATAATGCGGACCGAATTTCATTTCACGACCACCATAGGCTTTGATAACCTCGTCTGGAACTGGTTGGCGAGCGATTTCGGCGATGGCTTTTACCGCCGCAATTTTCATTTCTTCATTAATGGTTGATGCTCTGACGTCAAGCGCTCCGCGAAAAATATAAGGGAAACCCATTACATTGTTGACTTGATTTTCATAATCACTGCGACCCGTGGCAACGATGGCGTCGCTTCTGGCTTCGTGAACTTCTTCGGGTAAAATTTCTGGATCAGGATTTGCCATGGCAAAAATTACTGGATTTTTTGCCATCGATTTAACCATGTCTTTAGTAACCGCTCCTTTAACTGAAAGTCCAAGGAAAACATCCGCTCCCTTCATTGCTTCGGCTAATGTGCGAGCTTTAGTTTCAACGGCGTGCGCTGATTTCCATTGATTCATACCGTCGGTTCGACCTTTGTAAATTACGCCCTTAGTATCGCATAAAAGCGCACTTTCATGAGGCAATCCCATGGCTTTTAGAAGCTCTAAACAAGCGATTCCGGCAGCTCCGGCTCCGTTAACAACGACTTTTATTTCGTTAAATTTTTTACCCGATAAATGTAAAACATTAAGAATTCCGGCAGCTGAAATAATAGCGGTGCCATGTTGGTCATCGTGAAAAACTGGAATATCCATAATTTCACGTAATTTGCTTTCAATGATAAAGCATTCAGGTGCTTTAATATCTTCGAGATTGATCCCGCCCCAGCTTGGCCCGAGATATCTTACGGCGTTAATAAATTCATCAACATTTTCAGTATCAACTTCGATATCAACCGAATCAATATCGGCAAAACGTTTGAATAAAACAGATTTTCCTTCCATCACGGGTTTACCGGCGAGGGCACCTAAATTGCCAAGCCCAAGAACTGCCGTTCCATTGGAAATAACCGCTACATAATTGCCTTTGGCGGTGTAATCATAAGCCAAATCAGGATTTTTTTGAATTTCCAAACATGGCACCGCAACTCCAGGAGAGTAGGCGAGGGCAAGTTCACGTTGAGTGTTGAGTGGCTTGGTTGCATGCATGGCAACTTTTCCGGGTTGTCCCTGAATATGAAAATTTAAAGCCTCGATTTCTTTTTGAGTTTTATTTGATTTTGAAGAATTCTTTGAATCATCAATATTATTTTGCGTATTTTTTTTATTTGACATAATTAATTTTAAAATGTTAAAAGTTAAATCAATTTAGTTAAACAAATTACTTTTTAAATTTTTATTGTCAAAAATTGTTTATGGATTCATTTGAAATTCTTCAAGAAAATATTTTACAAAATTGCTTTAAGAGGCATGAAGGACAAAGGCAAATCGACTTTTTAATTATGCATCACTTACAAGCAAATTCAATCGCCGAAACCGTCGAAGCTCTCGAATATCATCAAGTTAGTGCTCATTTTTTAATTGATAAAAATGGTAAAATTGCCCAACTAGTCGATGAAAATGATATTGCTTTTCATGCTGGAGTAAGTTGTTGGAATGGTTTTGAGGGATTAAATATAAATTCAATCGGCATTGAATTTATAAATTCCGATCCTTTTTCAAATAATTTTTCACAGCAACAAATGCTTGCCGGCGTTGATTTAGCGAGCTATTTGATTAATAAATACAAAATTCAAAGCAGATATGTTTTGGGTCATTCCGATATCGCTTATAATTCCACTAGCGGTTTACTTGATCGCAAACAAGATCCTTCGCATTTATTTGATTGGGAATTTTTAGCAAAAAATAACATTGGATTATATCCAAAATTATTTTTAGATTTTGCAGAAGAAAGTCTTAAATTCG